>CAMDER010000186.1 GCA_945896935.1 Bifidobacterium breve
CCAGTGATCACGCCGTGTTCAATAATCACATCGGCACCACTGTCGGTGATGGTGCTCACAAACGAATCATGTCCTGGCGTGACTTCAATTTCGCGCGCAGCTGGTTCACCGCTCACTTGAGTCATGGTGATTCCCTCAACGTGCCACACCGTTATTGACAAATCAAAGCCGGCAGCACGACGAGCCAACACCGCGGTGTGCTCACTCGCCAAAATATGCAGATCACGTACGCCATGCCGAGAGGCCCACGCCAGTGCAACGCCCAAACCACGTTCGGGCTTATCTTCAATGAGAACCCACGATGCATTGTTGGCAGTCATTGCTGCGCCAACCGACAGACCGATCTGATCGGTGGGTTCGATGTCGCCAAAATGTTCGCGAACGAGCGCGACTAATTTGATGCCGTATAGACGGGCTTTAAGTTCGGGATCCATTGCATTGTTAGACATGAATCAACACAGCAATCTCAGAACGACAATCTCAAGACAGCAATCTCAGTTGTGAGTACCGGACGACATGTCGCGGTCAACGAAACTGGATCAGGCTTTGTTTTTGCGCTCGCCATAACGCTTGTTGAAGCGCTCGACGCGGCCACCGGTGTCAACCAGCTTCTGCTTACCAGTGAAGTAAGGATGGCACTCGTTGCAGAGTTCAACGTTGAGATCGCCAGCACGCGTTGAACGAGTTTCAAACGTGTTGTTGCATGAGCAACGCACGGTTGTGAGCGAGTAGTTCGGGTGGATGTCGGCCTTCATGTCTTTTCGTCCTCTTAATTCGAGCCCTAGCGGGACCTCTCGAGCCTAGCGGTGGTCTGCGCCCTTGCCACCTGGCCCGGTCTCAAGTCTCGCTTCACGGACCTCCAGCATATGTACACTCGGCACATGGCCCCAGTCCCCACAAAGAGCGCTCAGACCTCGGCAGCCAAGCCAGCCGGCCGGCCTATGGTCAAGAAGAAGGTCCGTCTCAGCCAGGCCGAGGCCACCATCAAAATGCTCAGTGCGACCGCAAATTTGCTCCTCAATAATCCTCCCGAGCGGGTCACCGTCCAGAAAATCTGCCAGGCCGCCGATGTTCACACTGACTATGTCGTGCGGTATTTCGGATCTCGCGAAGAGCTGTTGTGCCAGGCCATCGAAGCGGCCTTTGTTGGGGTCATTCTTCGCGAAGACGGAAGCACTTCGCGTATTGACGACACTCTCGCCAATACAGCTGGACTTCTCGAGAAGGCTCACGCCCGCTTTCGAACCATTGCCTATTTATTGGGGTGTGGCGTTGACCCCGAAAGATTCCAGGCCAGCCAGCAGATCGTGCTCGGGCATCTACTCGCCGAAGCAAAAAATCCAAATACGACCGAGCGCACCAAAACAAGCACCATCATGATCGGCACTTTGCTCTTTCAAAGTTTGGCTATTTTTGCCGACGTGAACAGCATCACCGATCAGCAACGGGCCGACTTGCTGGCATTCATCGGACTCCTACCGAAGATCTCTGAAACGGTGGAGAAAGAACTTGGTTGGGATAAACCGTTGTCCAAGAAGCGCAAGTAACTGCACTTCCTGAACACGCGGTTTACATAGTTGGCGTTTTACCGATTTCTGCCAAGAACTCATCGTTGTTCTTGAACTGCTTGAGACGGTCAATGAGCAACTCAAGACCCGGTGCCGGATTGCCATCAGATGCCAAGCCCGAGAGAACTCGGCGCAACTTCCAGACCATCTGCAATTGCTTGCGATCAAACAACAACTCTTCGTGGCGGGTACCCGACGAGTCAACGTCGATGGCCGGGTAAATACGCTTCTCGGCCAAACGGCGGTCGAGGCGCAATTCCATGTTGCCAGTTCCCTTGAATTCTTCGAAGATCGCTTCGTCCATTCGGCTGTTGGTCTCAACGAGCGCAGTTGCCAAGATGGTGAGCGAGCCACCTTCTTCAATGTTGCGAGCCGCACCAAAGAAACGCTTCGGCGGATACAACGCACCAGCATCGATACCACCAGAAAGAATCTTTCCGCTGGCGGGAGCTGCCAAGTTGTACGCACGGCTTAAACGGGTGATGCCGTCAAGAATGATGACGACGTCTTTGCCGGTTTCAACAAGACGCTTCGCTCGCTCGATGGTGAGTTCGGCGCAATGGGTGTGCTCTTCTGATGGACGGTCGAACGTACTTGAAATCACTTCGCCGCGAACGGTGCGGCGCATGTCGGTCACTTCTTCGGGACGTTCGTCAATGAGCAACACCATCAAAACAACTTCGGAGTTGTTGCGCTCGATCGCGGTTGCGATCTCTTTCATGATCGTCGTCTTACCAGCCTTAGGTGGCGACACAATAATTCCGCGTTGGCCCTTACCAATTGGTGAGATGAGGTCGATGATGCGTGCAGTCATGTTGCCCGGATCAAGCGGATGCTCAAGCTTCAACTTTTCATCGGGGAACAATGCAGTGAGATCCTCGAAACGAGGACGGTTCTTGACCTTCTCGGGATCGCCACCATTCACGGTCAAAACCTCAAGCAAAGCAGGGTTCTTTTCGTTACGGCCAGCAGTGCGCGCCATACCAGTGACATGATCGCCCTTGCGCAAACCATATTGACGAGTCTGCTTCACTGAGACGTAGGCATCTTCACGAGTCGGCAAGTAGCCCTTCACGCGCAAGAAGCCGTAGCCCTCATCGCGCAAATCGAGGTAACCCTCGATGGTCACTGTTTCTTGCGGAACGAACTCGGCGCCTTGCGCAGAGTTGCTACTTTCGCGGTTCCAGGTGCGCTCGGTTGTGCCTTCGCGATCTTCGCCCTGAGGGCCTTCTTCGCGTCCGCCCTTGCCACGACGGCGACGACGACGATTGCGTCCATCGCCTTCGAAACTGTCGCGATCATTGCGATCACTGCGCGGGCCACCATTTTGATTTCCCTGTTGACCACCAGGCTGACCACCACGATTGTTCTGACCTTGGTAACGCGGGTTGTTGTTGTCACGCGGTCCACGATCGTTGCGCGGTCCACGATCGTTGCGATCACTGCGGTCTCCGCGATCGGTTGCGGCCGGTGCTGATTCGCCACCAGTTAATTCAGCAACAGTTGATTCGCCCTTGCGAACTAATTCGGCTTCCCATTCGGCAAGCGGTTCGCCGTCGGCACCAAGAATGACTTCGGGTGTTGCGCTACGCGGAGCAGGTCGAGGTGTTGATGCAGGCTTGCTGTCGGCTTCGCCATCGTCGTCACCATCGGCTTTTGCTTTGGGCGGACGACCCCGGCCACGCTTGACCGGCTCACCTGCTGATTCGCCAGCGGACGATGAAGAACTGGATGAAGAACTAGCTGAAGAGCTTGATGCGGCAGGTCCACCGACAGTGTCGAGGATCTTGACGATGATGTCTTCTTTTTTCGCACGAGGACCGGCTTTAATGCCGAGCGCAGTCGCGATTGCGACGAGCTGATCCTTGTCTTTTGATTCAAGCACTGACTTTTCGAGTGCATCTGCGGCCATGACAACCTGCTTTCAGGCGAGAGTAAAACGGCGACGTGCAACGAGGGCACGAGCACCGACGATCCCTACGCCAGTGGAGGAACACACACGGATCTACCAGCGTTGACCGGATGAACTATCCAAAACGGCTGCCCAGAATGGCATCACGTGCGGTCTGGGAATCCAGACATCTCTGACCATAGCCAACCTGAGCACCCTTGACAACGCAATCGGTCAAATGATGTCGA
>CAMDER010000187.1 GCA_945896935.1 Bifidobacterium breve
GATTATGTCGTTGACGAGTCGGGTAATTCGGTTTCGCATGTCATTGACATGTTGTTTGGCAGTGGCGCCGAAGATGTTGCAACATATGCACGCTCGCGACCGTTTAAAAATGAACCTGGCAGTGTGTGGTCGTATTCGTCAGGAACAACGAACATCATTTGCAGTTTGCTTCGGCAGTACATCGGCGGAGGAAGTGTTGCCGAGTTATTGAAGCAAAAAATTTTTGACGTGTTAGGAATGACTTCGGCGACAGCGACGAGCGATCCCAGCGGTAATTTCATCGGATCGTCGTACGTGTACGCAACAGCACGTGATTTTGCCAAATTCGGTTACCTGTACCTGCGCGGCGGTCAATGGGAAGGGCAACAGGTCATTCCTCGCGAATGGGTTGAATCTGCGCGAGTGCAACAGGCAACAGACCACGACAGTGATCATGGTTATGGTCTGCAGTGGTGGATCTGGAAATCAATCACTGGTTGCATGTCAGCTCAGGGTTACGAAGGCCAGCGGATCATCGTGATGCCTGATAGAGATTTGGTTGTTGTTCATCTCGGGAAATGGGTCGCCGAGACTGCGCCTGCACTTGATCTTCATTTATTACGCCTGATTGAGGCATTTCCCGTTGTGTGAAGGTTGGGGTACTCAGTGAGACCCTGCAAAAAATGCTAGAAAAGACGTATGTCTGACGTGGTTGGGGGAGACCCTGGCGGGACTTCGCTGCAACCCGAGGAGTCTCACCATTTATTGAACCCGCGCAACCGCGCTCGTCGGCGAGCATTGGGGCGCGCATTTAAAGTATTCGCCACTTTGATCGTGGTCTATTTTCTCATCCTCAATATCCCAGGACTACGAAATGCTGTTGATCAGCTGAGCGATGTGAAGCCAGGGTTGCTAGTTCTGGGTCTGGCTCTTGAATTGCTTGCGCTGTTTTGCTATTCATTAATGACTCGAGCCGCGTTGGGTCCAGTTGGTCAGCACATGTCGGCCTTGCAACTCTTTCGCATCCAATTGTCGACGCGCGCGCTCTCGAGTTTGGTTCCAGGAGGTAGCGCTGCTGGCTCGGCACTTGGTTATCGATTGATGGTTGCGTCGAGTATCCCCGGACCAGATGCTGGCTTCGCACTTGCGACAGCCGGCTTGGCATCAGCTGTTGTGCTCAACTTCATTTTGTGGGCTGGGCTCATTATTTCCATTCCGCTTCGTGGTGTGAACCCGGTTTATGGTTCGGCGGCTATTGCTGGAATCATCTTGATGGGCATTGCAGTGGCAATCATTTTTGGATTGATCGAAGGTCAAGAGCGTTCTGAACGAATTTTGCGTTCAGTGGCTCGACGACTGCGTCTCAATGAAGATCGAGCCGGAGAGGCCATTCGACACATAGGTGGTCGCATGCAAGAACTCGCTGCCGATCGTGCTTTGTTGCGCCGTTTGGTGTTCTGGGCTTCTGCTAATTGGCTGATTGACGCCGTTGCTCTCTGGGTCTTCTTGCGGGCCTTTGGTGGATCGGTTCCTCCTGATGGCCTCATCGTTGCATTTGGTCTGGCAAATGTCTTGGCCGCTATTCCGTTGACCCCAGGTGGTCTTGGCATCGTTGAGGGTACGTACGTGCCAGTGCTCGTTGGTTTCGGTCTGCGCCGAGCGACGGCAGTCGTCGGAGTTGTCTCATATCGAATCGCACAGTATTGGTTGCCGATCATGATCGGTGGCGTCTGTTATCTGTCTTTGCGTGTCGGGCCGTGGGCGATTGCTCGTAACAAACTTGAACCAATGCGCGATGTCGTAGCGACAATGGCAACTGGCGACGAGGGAATTCTTGATTTCTCCGAACGTTTCCCAGCCAAAGAACGCACTGGACAACTTCCAAAGCCATCTGCTGAACAAATTCAGGCTTCTGGAAATAAAAATACCGAGAATCCATAAAGTCACGACTAGTTTTGTGGCATGACAGTTCACGAGCGCCCCTTTGGCCGTTGCCTTGAAGATTTCGTTATCGGCGATGTTTATCGTCACTGGCCCGGCAAGACCATCACCGAATACGACGATCATTTGTTTTGCATGATCACGATGAATCATCACCCGTTGCACACCAACGATTGGTTTGCTTCAAAGAGTGTCCAGGGTCGCAATGTGGTCGTGGGCAACTTGGTGTATTCGTTGGTTCTTGGTATGAGCGTGCCCGACGTTAGTGGTGCGGCCATTGCAAACCTTGAAGTTGAAACGTTGCAGCACAAGTTCCCAACTTTCCATGGCGACACAATTCATGCCGAAACTCGTGTGCTTGACATTCAAGAGAGCAAGTCGAAGAATGATCGCGGCATAGTGACCGTCGAGACCAAGGGCTTTAACCAAGACGGAAAAGAAGTGTGTTACTTCCGCCGCCGCGTCATGGTGTGGAAGCGCGAGTTTGCTCCCACTCGTGAACGTCCGTACAACGGTGACGCTGCATGGGGCGAAGCCTGAAAGATATTTTCTCGTGAGTGACCACGCTGGTCTTCACGAATCAATATTTGTGTGGATCACTCCACGCTTGCGCCAGCTGCCTTGGCGCGATACGCGTGACCCGTGGCATGTGCTCGTCAGCGAAGTCATGTTGCAACAAACTGGTGTCAATCGCGCGCTTCCCAAGTGGGAGATGTTTATTAATGCGTTTCCAACTCCTCAACAATGTGCTGACGCACCGCTTGGTGATCTGCTGAGGTTGTGGCAAGGTCTTGGTTATCCACGGCGTGCGAAAAATTTGCAAGCTGCGGCCAAGGTTGTCGTTAAGCAACACGATGGAGTCGTACCGAACACACTTGATGAGTTGCTTGCTCTGCCGGGTATCGGCCCATATACGGCTCGAGCAGTTTTAGCTTTTGCCTTTGAGAATGATGCTGCAGGGGTCGACACAAATATTGCGCGAGTCTTGGCACGTTTTCACGGTCGAACCTTGAAAGCCCGTGATGCTCAAAAGCTTGCTGATGATTGGGTTCCACAAGGTGAAGCGTGGCTATGGAATCAGGCGCTTATGGATTTGGGTGCAACTATTTGTCGACCGCAACCGATGTGCGATGAGTGCCCGCTTCAAGAGGATTGTTCATGGCGTGGGCTAGGCACTGATCCAAGTGTGGGATCAGCTGGAGTGAGTGTTGCGCAAGCCAAGTTTGCAGGATCAGATCGGCAAGCCCGAGGTCGTCTCATCAAACAACTCGGAGAATGCGCAGTGCCGATACATACGGTGCCAGAGATCATGGATCGCTCTGCAGAAATTGCGATGCGATTAGTGAATGACTTGATCAGCGACGGTCTCATCATTCGCCAAAATGACGAACTGATGTTGCCTTAACAGCGAGTGATCGCAGCGACGATTTCGGCGAGTGCGGCGTCGGCATACGCGCGCATTTCGTCATCAGTTCGATCTTGAATCGGATGTGGTGTGAAGACCCGTGCGACATCAGGAAACCCGAGTGATTGCGATTGCGCAGTGGCGGCTGAAATGAATTCAGATGATGCAACAAAAACGCCAGGAATACCTCGGCGCTCTAGATCAACGATGTCGTGCACACTGCACGACGTACAACTGCCTCAATCGGCAAGTGCTTCAATCACCACTTGGCAATTGATTGAAATTTCGTGGCGCAGATCAACTGGCGCCGGCTTGGTGAAGGTGGGCTTTTTATAACGCTTAACATCGGCTCCCATTTCAGAGAGTCGCTCTTCGAGTCG
>CAMDER010000188.1 GCA_945896935.1 Bifidobacterium breve
CCAATCGCTTCAAACACTGACGTGATGTCGATGGCTTTCCCGTCGACATATCCCGGCAAAGTTGAACCGTTGTACACGAACACTGCTGGCAAATTGAGACGAGCGATTGCCATCATCATTCCGGGCATGCTCTTGTCGCAGCCACCAGTTGCTACCAAACCATCAAGACGTTCACCGTGCATCACGGTTTCAACCGAGTCGGCAATCACTTCACGACTCACCAAAGATGCGCGCATTCCTTCATGACCCATCGAGATTCCGTCACTCACCGTGATGGTTCCGAATTCAAGGGCCACTCCACCCGCGGCGCGGACTCCTTCTTTAGCCGCAGCCGTCAAACGACGGATCGACATATTGCACGGAGTGATTTCATTCCACGACGAAGCGATACCGACCTGGGGCTTTTCCCAATCGTCGTCGGTCAACCCAACGGCCCGCAACATGGCACGTGAAGCCGCCTTCTGAATGCCATCGGTGACGTCACGGCTACGGGGCTTGATATCAACTGTCGTTTCGGACATTCGTTCCGAAGAATTCGCTTGAGTCATAGCTCTATGGTACGGGTGGTGACTCGTTCACCACACGTCAAGTTCGCTCAGACTGAGACTGATTCGCTCGACGATTGCTCAACTGACTTGGTCGATGGCTTCTTCAGGAAGAGCCACATCACCGGTATGAGGTAGGCGAAATAAGCGATCAAGCGAATCTTTTCGGTTTTGGCATGCCAGCCGAAGAAGCCCTTCATGAAGTCATAGAAGGTTCCCTTAGCCCAGAGCCCAGATTCAATCGTCCACGCGGGGTCGATCAGACCACCCGAGTGCAGATCGAGCGCCTCACGGAACTCATGGAACGCTTTGCCCACTAGGCCAGCGGCGAAGAGGATAAGCAAGACCCCAGTCACCTGGAAGAAGAGACGCAGGTTCATGCGGTTACCACCCTTGTAAATGACCCAACCGAGAACCGCCGATACTGCGAGACCAGCGAGACCACCGAGCACTACTTCAACGCCGCTCGATGATCCGGTCTCAGCCGACAACAAGAAAAGCACAGTCTCGAGTCCCTCGCGCACGGTGGCAAAGAAAGCGATGGCTGCCAAAGCACTCACCGTCGTGGCCGCATCAACCTTCTGACGTAAGTTCGATCCCAAACTGCGCGCGTTGGCACGCATCCAAAAGATCATCCACGTGAGAACGATGGCCGCCGCAACCGCGATACATCCCTCAACGATCTGATTGACGGTGCCATTGAGACCTCCCACAGCCGCATTAATGATGATGCCGACCACCAAACAGAGAATCACTGCCAGTCCCGTACCCCTCCAGACTCCACCAGTTTCGGCGGATCGACCGGTTTTCACCAGGTACGAGATGAGGATGGCCAGCACCAAGCTGACTTCGAGACCTTCACGGAGAGTGATGAGAAAAGATGAGCCCATAGATCAAATGTTAACTATGCCTAACAAGCATTTGCAAGGCTTGCCTAACAAATATTGAAATTATTTGCGACCAAACCCAAAGAGGTGCTGGCCGACCTTGCGCATCTGAATTTCTTCGGCACCTTCGGTGATTCGGTAGCGGCGATGGTGGCGGTAAATATGCTCAAAAGGCATGTGGCGGCTGTAGCCGACTCCACCGCACGTCTGCATTGCTCGATCGGCCGCATCGCATACCAAACGGTTGGCACGGTAATTACACATCGCCACCAGGTGGGTGAATTCCATAAACCCTTCAACATCGGGCCGATCACTCTTCACTGAATTGTCCATCAACGAAGCGGTGTAACGAATGAGTTGACGCAACATCGCGGCTTCAGTGTGCAACTCAATCAGTGGGAATTGGATTCCTTGATTACTCGACAATTTCTTCCCCCACGTCACGCGCGAGTTGGCATAGGCGACCGCTTCATTGACGCAGTACTGCGCGGCACCTAACGACGAGGCAGCTTGACGAATACGATTCTCATGCACGAAATGTTGTGCAAGATCAAGACCATGATCTAATCGCCCGAACAATGCAGTACTTGAAACTCGTACATCTTTCATCGACACTTCGGCGTGATCGGTCGGCATGTTGAATGTCCACCAAAAGAAATCGACATTGAAACCGGGGAGATCGGTCGGAACGAGAAACGCCGAAATTCCGACTGGGCTACCGGGGTCTCCTGACGTGCGAGCGAAAATAATGTCGTGCGTTGCGTGATGCAAACCACTGTTCCAGCGCTTCATTCCGTTGATCACCCATTCATCACCATCACGGACCGCTGTTGTTTCTAAATAGGTCGCATCGCTTCCATGATTAGGTTCGGTTAAACCAAAAGCCAAACGCTTAGTTCCATTCAAGAACCCGGGCATCCATTCTTTTTTCTGCTCTTCAGTTCCGAAGTCCCGCATCATCAGCACTGTCGGGAAGTTGCCGACAACTGATGATTCATTTTGCAAGTCGTTGAAAAGTCCGAGACCTTTTGTTGCGAGATGCTCGCGAATGATCGCCATCTCAAGGTTGCTCGCGCTGCGCCCACCAAACTCGGGTGGCAGAGCCAGCCGCAACCATCCGGCTGCATCGGCGCGACGTCGCATTTCGCGTAGCAACTCTTCCCAATCGGCCCGTGGCACCCCGTCGTTCTCATAATCGGTTCGGGCCCACTCACGACGATGGTCAAAGAATCGCTCATTGTCGTCTTGTGCCTGCAGGGGCTTGATCTCACGTTCGATGAAAGCGTCAAGGTCACGCAAGGTCTGTTGGATCGATTCGGGAATGCTGAAGTCCATGGACTGACCGTAATCCCCGCAGTCTTCGCCTCTGCACCCCGACGAGATCAGGGGTAAACTTTCTGACGGTTCGTCAGAAACAGACTCAATCAAAGCCCCCACTATGACCACTCTTCCCCCGCTCCCCCAAGACCCCGTTCAATTTCGTGAACTTGTCCGCACCTGGCTCCACGACAATGTGGTGGGTAACTTCGCAACTTTGCGCGGCCGCGGTGGTCCTGGAGACGAAGACATCGGATTTGATATCCGCGTCGAATGGGAAAAGGTTTTAGGACGCGCTGGCTGGATCGGTCTCGGTTGGCCCACCGAATACGGCGGACGCGGTGCAACTGTTGATCAACAGATCATTTGGGCCGAAGAATACGTGCGCGCCGAAGCTCCCGCTCGAACGAACCACATGGGCGAGAACCTGCTGGCGCCAACCATCATCGAATACGGCACTCCTGAACAATGCGATTTGTTCTTGCCCGGCATTTTGCGTGGCGAGGAACGCTGGTGTCAGGGTTACAGCGAACCCAATGCCGGAAGCGATCTTGCAAATGTGCAAACTAAGGCTCATTTAGACGGCGACCAATGGGTCATCAACGGTCAAAAAGTTTGGACTTCGCTCGCACATGTGAGCCACTGGTGTTTCATCGTGGCTCGAACCGAGCCGGGCTCACAACGCCACGCCGGGCTGACTTTCTTGCTAGTCCCCATGAATCAACCTGGCGTCGAAGTACGACCCATCTTGCAACTCACTAAAGGTGGCGAGTTCAACGAAACATTCTTCACCGATGCCACAACACCAGCCGACATGGTCGTTGGTACACCCGGTAATGGTTGGG
Source organism: Bifidobacterium breve (assembly GCA_945896935.1). Taxonomy (GTDB): domain Bacteria; phylum Actinomycetota; class Acidimicrobiia; order Acidimicrobiales; family Ilumatobacteraceae; genus Casp-actino8. The sequence continues at coordinate 3,595 of CAMDER010000188.1, forward strand.
GTATCGCGATGGCGTTACTCGGTTACGAGCGTGGCATCTCGACTTTGGCGCAACAAGTCGGTTTCGAGCGCGAACTTGATGCCACTGTGCAACT
>CAMDER010000189.1 GCA_945896935.1 Bifidobacterium breve
TGGGCCAACTATGTCGAAGCGTTGCGACTCTGCAAGTGGAACATTGTTGAAGTTCCCCCAGCCGACGATTGCCCCGACAGCGTGTTTATTGAAGATGCCGTGGTGATGTACAAAGGTACGGCCATCATCACCCGACCCGGAAGTGACTCGCGCAAACCCGAGATCATCGAAGTTGAAAAAGTTCTCACCGAACTCGGTCACCCGGTGGCCCGCATTGTCGAACCCGCAACGCTTGATGGTGGCGATGTCCTCAAAGTCAACGACACGATTTATGTGGGTCTCGGCGGCCGCACCAACGCCGCAGGGATTGCTCAATTTGCCGCGATCGTTGAACCACTTGGCGCGAAGGTCGTCACCGTGCCGATCACCAAGGTTCTGCATCTCAAGTCTGCGGTCACCGCATTGCCGTCGGGCGAAATCATTGGCTATGAAGAATTCGTTGACGACCCGACAATTTTCCCAGACTTCATCGCGGTTCCTGAAGAATCAGGTGCACATGTCGTCATCGTCGGAGACAAGCGCTTGTTAATGGCCGCCGATGCACCAGAGACTGCCGAGACCTTGCGCGATATGGGTTACTTCGTCATTGAAGTAGATATCAGCGAGTTCATCAAACTTGAAGGTTGTGTTACTTGCTTGTCGGTGCGTATCCGCTGATTTCGCCAAGTTCGCGAATCATGTCGTGAAAAACGAGCAGGGGTTCTTCCCACTTAGGACTCAGAAGTCCTTCTGAATAAACGCCCGACTCAAGATTGCGCTGCACTGCTTCACAAATGCGCACATCTTCTTCGGCGACCGTTTCGTTCATGGCATGAATTCGGTCGATGTCGGGCGCTTCGGACTGAAAGAAGTACTCAAAGAACAAATCAATTTCATTGTGTCCACGTGGCAACCATCGTTCGACAGCCCAACCGCCAGGAACCACGTTGAACGCAAACGTTGGATACAACCAACCGAACATGCCAAAGACGCTGTCGCCCCGAGGCGGCATGACGTGAACGTTCCAACGTCGATCATCGCCCAAGTTCACCGAATAATTTGATGCATCGGCGTCGCGGGCCATTTCTGGGTGCACCGAGGGGACGTGATAACCCTCAAGAAAGTTATCGGCATACGTTTTCCAGTTGCACTTCACCCGACGAATCGTTCGCGAATGAAAGACCAACTTCTCTAAGGGAAGATCGACTAACGCAGTCGGAAATTGATCAAGCCATTCAATAAGCGAACAATTACTGGTGTCAAGAGCGACAAAAATCATTCCGCGGAATGAGTCAACAAGAATCACTTCACGGTTCATCAAACCTAGGAGAGCACTTGCAACGAGTACGCCTGATTGTGTTCGAACTACTTCGATCTCAACTTCAGCGACTGACTCACTCAGCACGTCACCAATTTTTGGGATGTCGCTGTCGTATCCGACATGCACCCAAGAATCGCCAAACACCGATTGGCGTTCGTGTGCGTAAATCTCACTATTGATATACCAATCGGCAGACAACGTCGGATTGGTACTCACCCCTTGACACTACTTGCGTTGAGCCAAGTACCTTGCTGTGGCTTCGCGACTTTCGGTGTCACGCATGGCATAAACGAGCATGTCTGCATCTCCCGCGCTACGGCCAGTCCCTGCGATCTCTTCCATCACAGCGTTGACCTGTTGTTTTGTTGAATGCAACGAGTACAGAGTTTTTGACGCAAGGTTCGTTGCTAAGTCAGTGACGGTCGTGTCTAGATCGCTGGCTGCGACGACCTGATTGATGAATCCGATCGCTTTGGCTTCATCAGCACCAAAAGGGCGACAAGTCAAAACAAGTTCTTTGGTGAGTGCCGGACCAATTTCTCGGACAAGTCGAGGAATACCACCCCAAGCCAACGGGATTCCTAAATCAACTTCCGGGATAACAAATGTCGTTTCGGTTGTGGCAACTCGCAAATCGCATGCTGCAACGAACACCACCCCTCCGCCGACGCAGTGACCATGCACCGCGGCGATAGTTAACTGGGGAACATCAGTCAGAGCATTCGTGGCCAAACGTCCCAAGTCAGCAGCCTGACGCGGAGATTCGCCATCGCTTGCGCTCGAAAAATCATTGAGATCAAATCCCGCACAAAATGATCGTCCGGCGCCAGAGAGAATGACGACACGAATATCTTCACGAAGTTTGAGCCACGCACCCAGTTGAACGATTTCGCTCATCAATTGTCGCGAAAGAGCGTTGAGCTTCTCGGGACGATTGAGAGTGACCCGAGCAACACGGTTGTCTAGTTCAATTTTTAGCGTGGTCCAAACAGGTACTTGTCGGCTGAGAGCATCCATAACAACTAGTCTTTCACCTAGTGCGCTTGTATTTTTCGTTGCTCAAGGATTATCTAGGCAAAGCTCTGCTTTTCGCTGTCATCGTCCTTGCGGTTTCAACATTCGGATACGTCGTTTGGGCCCATTATTCCTGGTTTGATGCGCTGTACATGACGGTCATCACTCTCGGCACAATTGGCTACGGCGAGGTTCAGCCGCTCGAGCAAGCAGGACGTATTTGGTCGATGGTGGTCATCGTTGCTGGATACGGAGTTCTCGTCAACATCACAGCCCGATTTACCTCGCTGCTTTTGTCAGGGGCCTTCGCGGAAAATCGGAACAATTCAAGGAGGAAAAAATTGATCGCCAATTGCAACAACCATATCGTCGTCATCGGTTATGGACGGGTGGGTCGATCGACCGTCGAATCAACTATCTCAGCCCAGAAATCTTGTGTCGTTATTGAAGCCAGCGAGAATTTACGACGCGAAATTGAAGAAGCAGGAGCAATCCCGATCATCGGTGATGCACGCGATCTAGAAGTCCTCAGTCAAGCTGCAATTGATCGGGCTCAATGCCTCGTCACGGCGATGTCAGATGCGGACAATTTGGTCGTCGTTGCCACAGCTCGCTTGACGTACCCGAACATCAGGATTGTTTCCCGCGTTAGCGAAATGGAATGGGTCGACCGTTTGCGACGGACCGGGGCTGACGAGTTGATTCCCATCTATCGCAGCGCCGGAAGACACCTTGCAAATGCCGCATTTCATTCAGGGATCAACGGAGTCTTCGACGACGGCAGCGACGCCCTGACGGAACAGTTTCTGGTTCGTTCACATGCCCCCGTTTGTGGCAGGACCATTCACGATCTGATGCGGGAGAATCCTTCAGTTATCGTTCTGGGCGTTCGTCGAGATTCAAAGTTGTCCCGCTGGCACGAAATTGACACTCCACTTCAAGAAGATGATGTCCTTTTGGCAATTGGTTCAGGAAGCGCAATGGAGAAGTTCAACGAGGCCTTCAACTCATAGTCGAATATCTCAATAGTGTTTAGAGAACTCGTCGAACAGCTTGGATCCTGCTTGCACTAGGCAGTGTTGAGATTCGAACCGATCCTCCGGTGTACGGAGCCTCAATCCATTGGGTTGCACTGATTGCGATACCCACGTGACTGATTTGTGTCAGGTTCCTACTTGAGAAAGTGAACACCAAGTCTCCCGCTTGAACTCCTACCGACTTCCAGTCAATGGCAGTGCCAAGTTTTGATTGAAGCAAGCTTTGGTGCGGCAACGAAACTTTCACCTGAGCGAACGCCGCCAAAGTGAGGCCCGAGCAGTCATATGAAGTCGGGCCAGCCTTTCCAAA
>CAMDER010000190.1 GCA_945896935.1 Bifidobacterium breve
ATCGAAGTTGGCTATGTCGGAATGCTGAATCGATTCATTGCCCCCGAGCGCGTCACGACCGATGACCCATGGTCGATCGATCGGATGACGGCGCGACTACTGACGATTTTTTCTCAGAATCCGAATCACGTGTATTACCAAGATCTCATTGAACGTTGCGGTGGACCGTTGCGAGCGGCGCGTCGCATGGCCGATCGCTTCGACCGTTATGCCGTGCGACGTCCAGGCATGATCGTGGCCTGGGAAAATGGTTCGCCCATTTTGACTGCTGAATCATCTACTGAAGTGCTTGACAACGAATATGTCATGCGGGCTTTATCGCCCGAACAAATGCCACAGTTCGAATTGTGGAGTGAGTTACGCAAGGTCATTGATCAACCGAGCTGGCCGATGGTGACTGCGCAACTGATGGACAGCATTGCGAGTGGCACAAAGATTGAGGGCGTTCCTAGTCGCTTGCTCGTTGTCGGTTTGCAGTCGATGTCGTTACAGAACCTGCGAGTACTTGAGGCGTTAGGAACAGTGAGTGACATACGAGTGTTTCTCGTGCATCCGTCACCAGGACTTGAAAAACACTGGAGCGATGAACTGGCAACATTGCCGTTGACTCGTGGAGTTGTTCCGTTACGTGAGAACAATTTTGATATTCCAGCGGGCGTTGATTCACTTGTGGCGTCTTGGTCGCGTGGCTCGTATGAATTGCAGAAGGTTCTCGCGTCGCAAGGAATTCGACCAAGTTTCGCGCAGACAATCCAAAACGACTCAGACACACTTCTCCATCGCCTGCAGAAAACCGTCGCAGTTGATCTCGCGGCTGTTCCGGGCACTCTTGATGCGAGCGATCATTCGCTATTGATTCATCGCTGTCATCACATATCTCGCCAAGTGGAGGTTGCACATACGGCGATCGTGCACGCGTTTAACGAGCTTGTCGATCTACAACCCCATGAAGTAGTGATCTTGTGTCCCAACATTGAATCGGCGGCACCGTATCTGGAAGCGGTTTTTGACCGACCGGTCAAAGTTTCTTCGGGTCGTTCGATCACGATTCCGCTCGTCGTTGGCGACCGATCGTTACGTGAGGTCAGCGATGGTGCCGACTTGCTCAATACCTTGCTCGCAGTCACTATGGGTCGCTTCTCGGTTGATGACGTGATGGGGCTCGCGACGTCGTCGCTGGTCCGCAAGCAATTCAATGTTTCGACCGATTCAGTTGCGCTGTGGTATCGAATTGCCGAACGGGCACGGGTGCGTTGGGGTCTTGATGCTCAACAACGTGTGCATGCGGGGCTGAATGCGCCACAAGAAAATGCTCATACCTGGAAAGCGGCCATTGAACGGACACTGTTGGGAGCCACGCTGCCCGATAGTGCGCCGGCCATTGAACTTGGTGGGGTAGTCCCCATGACCGATTTTGAGGTTTCTGATATTCCAGCGATTGCGCAACTCATTGCAATTTTGGATGTGCTTGGCAATCTCGAAGTCCAAACGCACATTGCTCAAACAGTTGGGCGTTCATGTGACATGGTTCAAGAAGCACTCATCTCGCTCGCAGGTTCAACTGATCCCGAACTAGAAGCAGCACTTGAAGCCCTTGACCATGTTCGTTTCAGCATGGGTGGCGAAGAGTCAGCTTCGATTCCGGTTGCCTTTGCAGAATTTGCAGATGTGTTGACCGAGCGACTCACAGCATCTCCTGGCCGTCAACCATTGCGAACTGGTGCAGTGACGGCATCGTCAACAATTCCGTTACGCAGCGTTCCTTTCCGCGTGATCTGTGTTCTAGGAGTCGATGATGGGTCACTTTCGCTTGGCGAGTCTGAGGGCGATGATTTGGTTGATGCTCAGCAATTTGTCGGTGACCCTGATGCTCGCGCCGAACAGCGCCGCGTTCTACTTGACGCGGTGATGGCCGCCAAAGAACGACTCATCATTACTTGTAATGGGCGCAGTATCAAAAACAACACGCCAATACCGCTTGTGACTCCGTTAGCTGAGTTCGTTGACTTCTGCGGGCGTCATGGCGTTGAAAATCGTAAGTCTGGCGATGGCGAAGACTGTTCACAAATAGAAATCGTTCATCCTCGACATGCAGCGAGTGAGAAGAACTTTGTCTCGGGTGAAGTAGTGGGCGATCGTGTTTGGTCGCCAGACGATTCGCTGCGTTCACTCGCCGATGCGATTCGACAACACACTCTTGAAGATGCTCCAGTTGCGCAAAGTCATTCATTTGCGGTTGACCGTCAGCACATCGTTGAATTATCTGATCTCGAACGGGCTTTTGTTAATCCGCTTGCCTTATTCCTTCGCGAAACCTTAGATGTGCGTACCTTCCGTGAAGATCTCACCCCAGATGATGCAACTTTGCCATTGGAGTCGAAAAACTTCAAAGAAGTCGCTCGGTCTTTCTTGGATGGTCTTTTACTTCTTGGCTCATCGTTCAATATCAATGAATGGCAACAGACGATTCGGCTGACAGGGCTTTTGCCAGTTGGCGCGTTCGGTGAATCTGAGTTGAAACAAGCCGAGTCTTTGGCCAATAGCTTTATTGAATTGGCACATGAAAATGAATTTCACTTGACCGAGCTCACTTCGGTCAACATTGAATTGCGATTAACTGATCAAACTTTGGTGCGAGGTACATTGCCCGGAGTTGACCTTCGTGCTGACGAAGTAGCGCTGGTATTCACGTCGTTCGGAACTGAATTTGATGCGGCTAACTGGAGTGACAAGAAAGCTTTGGCAGTGCGCTTGTTGGCATTGATTGCCGCCGATACGCCGGTCGAATGCGTTCGAGCGATACATCGGAGCGATAACAAGAAGACTCCCGATAATGGGATCGCTCGTAAGATTCCAATTTCTACTGAGAGTCCCATAAACGATGCTTTGGCACGATTTGAGATTCTGAGAGACCTCTATTACATGGCTCTCTCAACGCCCATTGGTCGTTTCAACGGGGCGGTGCACAAGTTGAGTAGTGATCGTGATGCAGCACGCAAGACATTTGACGAGTTCGTACGGTCGGAGCGTTATAGCAAGACGAATGAATTTGTTTGTTTTGGACCTGATCCCGAATTCGATGTTGTCTGTGCGGCAGGTGGGGAGATTGAGAAGTACTGGTTAAGGGCGGAGGCTGTAGTGCAAATTGCTGCCGGTCGAGGAAAAGGGGCGTACGCAATCTCATGAGTGCCACAACTACGCCCATCGTTGCTCTCGACTTAGCAACTGAAAAATTAGTGAATGGACTTGTGATTGAAGCAAGTGCTGGGACTGGAAAGACCTATTCGGTAGCTGCGCTTGTCGCTCGTGAAATTGCGCTGCGCGAAGAGTTACGCATTGGAAATATCTTGATCACGACGTTCACGCGCAACGCCGCAGCCGAGTTGCGTGACCGCGTACGGCGGCGCATGGTTCAGATTGCCGATCAATTGGAAGGAAATTCCCCTGATGAGAACGATGCAATTTCTGTTGCATTGTCAAAGAAGGCAGATTCTCAGTTGGACATCATTCGCCGTTTGCGCCGAGCAGTTGTTGAATTTGATACGGCAACCATTTCCACTATTCACGCGGTGTGCAACAAAGTTCTCGGCTTGGCCGGTCTTTCAACTATGCAACTTGAAGGCGAAGA
>CAMDER010000191.1 GCA_945896935.1 Bifidobacterium breve
ATCGAAGTTGGCTATGTCGGAATGCTGAATCGATTCATTGCCCCCGAGCGCGTCACGACCGATGACCCATGGTCGATCGATCGGATGACGGCGCGACTACTGACGATTTTTTCTCAGAATCCGAATCACGTGTATTACCAAGATCTCATCGAGCGTTGCGGCGGACCGTTGCGAGCGGCGCGTCGCATGGCCGACCGCTTCGACCGTTATGCCGTACGACGTCCGGGCATGATCGTGGCCTGGGAAAATGGTTCGCCCATCTTGACTGCTGAATCATCAACCGAAGTGCTTGACAACGAATATGTCATGCGGGCTTTATCGCCCGACCAAATGCCACAGTTCGAGTTGTGGTGTGAGTTACGCAAGGTCATTGATCAACCGAGCTGGCCGATGGTGACTGCGCAACTGATGGACAGCATTGCGAGTGGCACAAAAATTGAGGGCGTTCCGAGTCGCTTGCTCGTGGTCGGTTTGCAGTCGATGTCGTCACAGAACCTGCGAGTACTTGAGGCGTTAGGAACAGTGAGTGACGTACGAGTGTTCTTGGTGCATCCGTCTCCGGGACTCGAGCGCCACTGGAGCAATGAACTGGCTACGTTGCCACTGACTCGCGGAGTTGTTCCTTTGCGTGAGAACAATTTTGATATTCCAGAGGGTGTTGATTCACTCGTGGCATCTTGGTCGCGTGGCTCGTATGAATTACAGAAGGTTCTCGCGTCGCAAGGAATTCAACCGAGCTTTGCTCAGGTCGGCCAAAACGAATCAGACACACTTCTTCATCGACTGCAGAAAACCGTGGCAGTTGATCTCGCCGCTGTTCCGGGCACTCTTGATACGAGCGATCATTCGCTATTGATTCATCGCTGTCATCACATATCTCGCCAAGTTGAAGTTGCACATACGGCAATCGTGCACGCGTTTAACGAGCTTGTTGATCTACAACCTCATGAAGTAGTGATCTTGTGTCCCAATATTGAGTCAGCAGCTCCATATCTTGAAGCCATTTTCGATCGTCCGATCACTGTGGCGTCGGGTCGAACAATCACCATTCCACTTGTCGTCGGTGACCGTTCGTTGCGTGAGGTCAGCGATGGTGCCGACTTGCTTAATACCTTGCTCGCAGTCACTATGGGTCGCTTTTCGGTTGATGATGTGATGGGGCTCGCCACGTCGTCGCTGGTTTGCAAGCAATTCAATGTTTCGACCGATTCAGTTGCCCTGTGGTATCGCATTGCCGAACGGGCACGGGTGCGTTGGGGGCTTGATGCTCAACAGCGTGTTCATGCGGGGCTCAACGCGCCACGAGAAAATGCTCATACCTGGAAGGCAGCTATCGAACGCACATTGTTGGGAGCCACGCTCCCCGACAGTGCACCCGCCATTGAACTTGGTGGGGTAGTGCCCATGACCGATTTTGAGGTGTCTGATATTCCGGCGATTGCGCAACTCATTGCAATTTTGGATGTGCTTGGCAATCTCGAAGTCCAAACGCGCATTGCGCAAACAGTTGGGCGTTCATGTGACATGGTTCAAGAAGCACTCATCTCGCTCGCCGGTTCAACTGACCCCGAACTTGAAGCGGCGCTTGAGGCCCTTGACCACGTTCGCTTTGGTATGGGTGGAGAAGAGTCAGCTTCGATTCCAGTTGCCTTTACCGAATTTGCTGATGTGTTGACTGAGCGACTGACAACATCTCCTGGCCGCCAACCTTTGCGAACTGGTGCAGTGACTGCATCGTCAACAATTCCGTTACGCAGCGTTCCTTTCCGCGTGATCTGTGTTCTAGGAGTTGATGATGGGTCACTTTCGCTTGGCGAGTCCGAAGGCGATGACTTAGTTGACGCTCAGCAATTTGTTGGTGACCCTGATGCTCGTGCCGAACAACGGCGAGTTCTACTTGACGCCGTGATGGCCGCCAAAGAACGCCTCATCATTACTTGTAATGGGCGCAGTATCAAAAACAACACGCCAATACCGCTCGTGACTCCGTTAGCTGAGTTCGTTGATTTTTGTGGGCGCCATGGCGTTGTTAATCGTCAGTCGCACGATGGCGAAGACTGCTCGCAGATTGAAATCGTTCATCCGCGACATGCAGCGAGCGAAAACAATTTTGTCAAGGGTGGAGTCATCAGTGATCGCGTCTGGTCACCCGATGATTCGCAGAGGGTCATTGCCGAGGCCATTCGTGAACATGCCATGCAACACACTTCAGCACTTTCCAACGGAGCGTTTCAAGTCGAAAAACAACCGGTCGTTGAACTTGCCGATCTTGAGCGGGCGTTTGTCAACCCGCTTGATTTGTTCCTCCGTCGAACACTAGGTGTCTACACCTACCGTGACGACCTTGCCCCAGATGAAGCAACGTTGCCGTTGGAGTCAAAGAACTTCAAAGAGGTAGCGCAGTCGTTCCTCGATGGGTTGTTGGCTGAGGGGATCGCTTTCGATGTTCATAAGTGGCAGCAAACAATTCGTTTGACCGGGCTCTTGCCGGTTGGCGCCTTTGGTGAATCCGAATTGGCGATGGCCGAATCGCTAGCACAAAGCTTTGTTGAATTGGCCGATAAGAACAAGTTCCACTTGATCAACCTTGAAACAGCCAACGTTGAAATCCGTCTCACGGATGGAACTTTGGTGCGGGGCTCGCTGTCTGGCGTTGACCTGAACGCCGATGAACCTGCTTTGGTTTTTACTAGTTTTGGTCAGAAATTTGATGCTGCATATTGGAGCGACAAGAAAGCCCTAGCCGTGCGTCTGTTAGCGCTTGTGGCTGATGGCTCGACAATTAGTTGCGTCCGTGCAATTCATCAGCACGAGAATAAACCAGAGATCGGAATTGCGAGAAAAATTCCTCTTACCCAAGCTATTTCGGTTGATGAAGCCATTCAACGTTTCAACTTGTTGTCGGGCTTGTATTTCCAAGCCCTCTCGATGCCGATCGGCAGGTTCGGTAAAACGGTTGACAAATTGAAGAATGACCGTGATGCCGCGCGAAAAGAGTTTAACGATTTTGTGCATTCTGATCGGTATGTGAATTCGGGTGAGTTCGTGGTCTTTGGTCCAGACCCAGACTTCGATGAGGTGTGCGTCGCAGGAGGAGATCTAGAAAAGTACTGGGTTGCTGCTGAAGAAGTGTTAACGATTGCGGCGAGGACGTACTCAATATCATGAATACGACTCACACTCCGCCGACACCTATTGATCTCGCGTCCGAAAAGTTGCTGAACGGCTTGGTTATTGAAGCCAGTGCTGGCACCGGTAAAACCTATTCGGTAGCAGCGCTCGTGGCACGTGAAATTGCGTTACGTGAAGACCTGCGAATTGGCAATATTCTGATCACGACTTTCACGCGTAATGCGGCAGGCGAGTTACGCGACCGAGTGCGTCGGCGCATGGTTCAGATCGCTGATCAATTAGAAGGAAATTCCCCTGATGAAAACGATGCGATTTCTGTTGCATTGTCGAAGAAGGCAGATTCTCAGTTGGACATCATTCGCCGTTTGCGCCGAGCAGTTGTTGAATTTGATACGGCAACCATTTCCACTATTCACGCGGTGTGCAACAAAGTTCTCGGCTTGGCCGGTCTTTCAACTATGCAACTTGAAGGCGAAGA
>CAMDER010000192.1 GCA_945896935.1 Bifidobacterium breve
CCGCGATTGATTACCGCGATTGGCAGATTCCGTTAGGTCGCCGTTTCCGCTCGCTCAAATTGTGGTTCGCCATTCGTACCGACGGCACCGCGGTCTTCCAAGAACTCATTCGTCGTCATGTTGCAATCACCCAAGAATTAGCTGTGTCCATTGCCGCTGATTCGCGATTTGAAATTGTCACCCCTCATACGTTGAACTTGCTCTGCCTCCGCATCAAGGGTTCAAGCCCAGAAGAGGGCGACCGCCTCACCGATCAGCTCATTGAGGCGGCAAACGCCACTCGAGAGGTGTTTTTCACGCGCACGGTGCTGAACGGTCGAAGCGTTCTCAGGTTTTCCATCGGAGGGCGTACCACCGAACGTCGTCATGTTCTCTCGGCATGGGGAATGTTGCAAAAGTTGGCATAAGATTTGAGCACAACATAAATCACCCCGTGCGGGGTTTGGGTGAAAGTCCCAACCGGCGGTTACAGTCCGCGAACCAGTTGATGAGTTCACTCATCAACTGGCCGATCTGGTGAAATTCCAGGGCCGACGGTCATAGTCCGGATGGGAGCACGGGTGCGTCTAGTTCGGCGTACATGAACGGGCCTCGTTGCTCGTTCATCGCTCGTGCTGTTCGTGCTTGGGCTGTCACCCCGTATGTGGTCTGACCCCGAATGCAGAGCCATGACCGATCACGACTACATGATGAAAGCGATTGAAGCTGCTTCATTAGTACGTCTTCGCACGTCGCCGAATCCGTGGGTTGGTTGCGTTGTTGTGACAGTTGATGGTCAAGCCTTTGTCGGAGCCACTGAAGCACCTGGTGGTCGACATGCAGAAGTCGTCGCACTTGACGCAGCACGCGCGGCACTTGCCGACACTCAAGGTGCCACAGTATTTACAACTCTCGAACCCTGCAGTCATCACGGCCGAACCGGACCTTGCACCGAAGCCCTCATCTCTGCTGGTGTGTCTCGGGTGGTGAGCGCAATCACAGATCTCGATCAACTCGTCGGTGGTCAAGGATTCGCCGCTCTTCGCTCAGCTGGCATCACTGTTGACATTGGCATATGTGCCGATCTTGTGACCGAGCAACTTCGTCCGTATATCCATCACCGAATCACTGGACGACCTTTTGTGATTCTGAAACTTGCTTCAACCCTTGATGGTCGTACCGCTGCAGTTGATGGTTCGAGTCAATGGATAACGGGCGAAGCGGCACGTACAGCTGCTCATCAATTACGTGCCGAGAGTGATGCCATCGTCGTCGGTTCTGGCACGGTACGTCGAGATAATCCAACATTGACGACACGCCTCGTTGACGGACCATCACCTCGTCGCATTGTTCTGGGTAAAGCGCCCGAGCATGCCAAAGTTCATCCCTGCCTCGAATGGGACAAGTCAATATGTGAACTCCTTGACACATTGGGCAACGAAGGTGTTCTGCAACTCATGGTTGAGGGTGGAGCAACAGTGGCATCCTCTTTCCATCAAGAAAATTTTGTTGATCGCTACGTGCTGTACGTCGCGCCCGCATTCATGGGTGGCAACGATGGCACGCCATTGTTCAATGGCGAATCCGCTCCATCAATGCAACAACTGTGGCGCGGCACGCTGCGAAACGTCAGGCAACTCGGATCAGATATTGAAGTAACGATAGATAACCCCCGCATAAACGAGGAGAAGTAATGAGTAACAATTTTGAATTTGCCCCGATCGAAGAGGTCATTGCCGCAATTGCCCGTGGTGAGATGATTGTGATGGTTGATGATGAAGATCGCGAAAATGAAGGCGATCTCATTATGGCGGCGCAATTTGCCACCCCAGAAAAGATTGCCTTTATTGTTCGGCACAGTTCGGGTGTGATCGTTGCTCCATTAAGCGGAGATCGTTGCGATGATCTGCGACTCCCCCTCATGGTTGAACACAACACTGAAAGTCATCGGACTGCCTTTACTGTTTCCGTTGACCTGATTGAGGGAACAACCACAGGGATCTCAGCAGCAGATCGATCTGCCACGCTGTGTGCTCTAGCCGATCCGAAAGAAAGTTTTGCTTCATTTGCCCGCCCTGGGCACATCTTTCCGCTTCGTGCGCGTGAAGGCGGAGTACTGAAACGAGCCGGACACACCGAAGCTGCTGTTGACCTCGCACGCATGGCTGGTCTTGAGCCAGCCGGAATCATCTGCGAAATCATCAACGATGATGGCTCAATGTCACGCCTACCAGAGCTCATTGAATTTTCCCGCAAACACAATCTGCTTCTTTCAAGTATTGCTGAGCTCATTAAGTATCGGCGCCACCACGAAAAACTCGTCACGCGCATGGGTCAAGCACAAGTGCCAACCGACTGGGGCAACTTCACGTGCTCCGCATTCAAGAGCGATGTTGACGGCACAGAGCATTTGGCATTCTCACTCGGCACCGTTGACGATGGTCAACCCGTATTGGTACGAGTGCACAGCGAGTGCCTGACAGGCGATGTGTTTTCAAGCCGCCGTTGCGACTGTGGTCCACAGTTGCATTCTGCAATGTCGCTCATCGCCGAAGAAGGACGCGGAATTGTCGTATATCTGCGCGGACATGAAGGTCGCGGCATCGGAATTGGCCACAAGATTCGCGCTTACTCATTGCAAGATGGAGGCCTCGACACCGTTGATGCCAACACCGAACTTGGCCTCCCGGTTGATAGCCGTGAATACGGCATCGGTGCGCAGATTCTCGCCGACATGGGAGCCAATCAATTGCGATTGATCACCAACAATCCAGCAAAATATGGCGGCATTGAAGGCTACGGTTTAGAAATCATTGAACGCGTGGCGATCAACCCAGTCGCAACTGAAGAAAACATCAAGTACCTACAAACCAAGCGCGACCGTATGGGGCACTTGTTCAGCTTGCCCGAATCCGATTCAGAAAAGGAAAAGTCATGACCCGAATTTCAAGTAGCAAAACAGCCCCAGAATCTTTTGATGGATCTGAACTGAATATCGGAATCGTCTGCGCTCGCTTCAACGATCACATTGTGAGTGAGCTTCTCGCCGGTGCACTACGAGGCCTCAAGCGATGCAAAGTTGATTCATCAAACATTGAAACAGTTTGGGTTCCTGGTGCGTTTGAAATTCCACTCGCTGCAATCACTCTTGCTGATTCTGGAAACTTTGACGCCGTGATCACTCTTGGTGCAGTCATTCGTGGAGACACCGCGCATTTTGAATTCGTTGCCGGCGAATGCGCACGTGGTATTCAAAATGCACAGCTCGAGACCGGCGTACCTGTCATGTTTGGCGTACTCACTGTTGACAACAATCAACAAGCCGTCGACCGTTCAGGCCCTGGTATTGACAATAAGGGTGATGAAGCCGCAGTCGGTGCAGTTGAGATGGCGTTGCTCGTCAACCAAATCAAGGCGACCTATCCCACTGTCGAGTAAATCTCCGTTTGACATAGAGGTCAGCACACGCTGTTGAGTCACCACATCGGTGGTGACAAAACACAAGGAGGGTGACATGGGCTTTGTGCTCAGTCTCCTCGTGGCGGTCTCGAGTTTTTTGACCGCTCCATTGTCGAGTCCCGATCCAATTCGTGACTCGAAGCGTTTAGAGACTTTGGTCTTCTCCACAACA
>CAMDER010000193.1 GCA_945896935.1 Bifidobacterium breve
GTGGCAAGGTTCAGAAACTCCTGAATGGAATTTTCAGGTGGCATCCGATCAAGGTGTCGTCCGCGCTGAACTGATGCCCAATCTGAACCTCGAGCACAATGGTGAAGATGTTGCGTTGCCTGTGGCAACTGCACCAATCCCCTTCATCCAACAATTCGGATATACCGGCCAACTGCAAGCATTCGCCGTCGACCTCGAAAACCACTCAACGCCATTCATGGATATGACTTTCGGGCGTTGGATGATGGAGATCGTGTGTGCTGGGTATGTCTCGGCACGACAGAACTCAACAGATGTCGCCGTACCAAGTGGCTGTGATCGATTCACCGCCCCGCTCCAATTGTGGAAATCAGCATGAGATTTTGTCGACTCTTTGTCACCACGATTGTGAGTTGCGCCTTAGTGGTAAGCGCGTGTGGAAACAACGAATCAACTGCAAGTACAACGTCTCCCAGCACCGAAGTACCGACAACGACTATTGCATTACCTCCCGAGGTACCCACATCAACATCTGCTCCGACTACAACGATCGCACCTGATCCTTACGCCGCTCCTGGCTGGTTAGCTGCCGAAAATGCAATGCCCGGAACTGATGCTTGGCGAATCACCAAAGATGTTCCTGGCACAAAACCCATCACCGCAGAAGGAGTGATCGAGGGCTACGCCAACACCACGAGCGCTCAACCTGGTGACGTCGTCACGCTCTTCGTCGCAACTGACGCCCCCACCTGGCATGTTGAGGCTTACCGCATGGGTTGGTATGCCGGAACGCAAGGTCGGCTCATTTGGACATCTGAAGAGACCCCGTCACAGTGGCAACTCGACATGTCAACCGATAGTGACACCAAAATGACACGCGCAATATGGACTCCATCACTCACGTTCACGATTGACAATGCGTGGCCAACTGGTTCGTATTTATTGAAACTAGTATCAAGCACAGCCGAAGCACACTATGTTCCGCTGACTGTTCGCCGAGATTCAACAAGCGCATCTCTCGTTGTCGTATCAGCGGTGACAACATGGCAGTCTTATAACCCTTGGGGCGGTTGCACGTTATACGAGTGTTTTGTTGGCAACCCGCGAAGCCGTTCCACGGTGGTCTCGTTTGATCGTCCATATGCCGCTTCATACAACTGGGGTTCAGCCGACTTTTTAACCCATGAACTACCGCTGATCAGTTTGATTGAAGAACTCGGAATCGACACGGCCTATGTCACCGACATCGATCTGCACTCAAGTGCTCTCGACGGTGATGGTTCAACGAACCCAGTGCTCTTGAATCGCACTGCACTACTGACAACGGGTCACGACGAGTACTACTCGACCCCCATGCGCGTCTCGCTTGAGCGGGCTCGTGACGCCGGAATCAATTTGGCGTTCTTCGGAGCCAATGCCGTGTACCGCCACATTCGTCTTGAACCCAACAGCGAAGGTTTACCGTTCCGACAATTGGTGAACTATCGCACCGCCGACGACGATCCCATGACGGCCCAAGACCCGACGCAGTCAACAGTGCAATGGCGCAATGCCCCACTCAACAAGCCCGAGTCGGCCTTGATCGGAGTGCAGTATTTTGCCGCCGGTGTGACGGCTTCGATGAAATTGGTGAACACCGACAACTGGGTCTTTACTGGTGTCGACTTGTTAACTGGACGAAGCCTGCGCAAGTTGGTCACTATTGAAGCTGATGGGCTCGGACCAGCAAATGTCGAACCAGAGAATCTCGAAGTGTTGGCCAGTTCACCCGTGGTGTTTAAGAAGTCAAGGTACAACCACGCAATGACTTATTACTCGGCCGAGAGTGGCGCTGGCGTCTTTGCGACAGGAACGATTGGATGGATCAATGCACTTGATGCAACTGCTTGGGGCGACGAAAAAGTGACGACGGTCGTACGTGGCGTCACCACCAATGTGCTGCAAGCATTTGCTGCTGGTCCAACTGGCGTTGCTCATCCGAGTGTGAGCAACGCCAGCCGTTATCGAACTTCGGTTCAACCAGTTAACGACGACTAATTCAGCCCGCTGCGTTCAATGAACTTCGTGGCACGAACGAAATCTGCCCGCCATTATTCTGCAGAAAAGACCACAGTGAAGTTAGTTGCACAGAAGCAACTCCGACACTATTCGCCCAATAATAGTTAACGTCGGTATTCAAAACAGAAGAGTCATAGCCCCAGTAATCCCCACCGCTCTTAAACGCCATCGGCGATAAGTTTTCGTCACAATTACCGTTGCCGTCAAGAGCCGAATGAAAGTTGTTGGCAGCTGCTGTCACCGATTCAGTCATATTCGGTTCAAAATATCTTCCGATGTCAGTGAATTTGAATGTCCTTTGTCCGAAATCGTCCATCCACGGGCGACCCGAACAATTTGCCGACTCATACATGAAATATTGACTGCTAATGCCCCACGTTCCAACATCAACCCAATCGCCGTTGTCCCAAACAAGCCCACCCCAGCCACCAGCCAACTGAATGTCGCCGAAGTCTTCGCCGCCTGATCCGACGATTGCAATCGCATCACTCTTGTTGTCAATGGCAGTTTCGATTTCGGCAATTGACGTTGACGAGTAGTAACCCGTAACGTCCACCAAAATGTCGGCAGTCGCACCAGCGACTCCCATTGAGTCGAACCAGACTTCGAATGTTCCAGCATCGGCACCCGACGTCGGCAAGTTCACCGTAATTGAGTTCGCAACTGTCTTGCGAGCCTCAAAGTTGATATTCGATGTCTGCGGCGCACCGACTGCATCAGCTGGCCGAACTGACACATAGCCATCCGCCGTTGAATTGACAACGGTGACGTTCAAGACAACTCCCGTTGAACCAGCGGGCATGACTGTCTGTGTGCCAGCGCCTGTTGGAATTGAACCAGTCACTTTGACATCATGTGGCACACCCGTAGCAAATGGACCAGCCCACAAAACGACCGCATCACGAGTGTCAAGCACACGAACCGGCGACACTGCAACGAACGTTGAACTTGTTGCAGGACCTGTTCCGGCTTGAGCAAACAAAGTGACCCCACCGCCAAGTGAAACTGCGATTGCGGCTCCAATTGCTGCCCATCTGATGCGCAGTGCATGAGTCGTCGCCGATAGAGACTTCTTAATGATGTGTTTTGACATTTCGCAAGTGTGGCGGAACGACGAGAAATGATCAACAGTAAAGCACGGATTAAGAAAAATGTAGGGATAGCCCTACTTCAAAAATTCGTCAAAACTGGGTTAACCCAGCATCTCAAATAATTGGCGAGATGATCAATGAGACCTCAGTGCTATTGACTGCAGCCCTCAACGCCTCGGACGCGAAAATCAGTTGTCAACAACGGGTGGGCGCTGAGGGACTCGAACCCCCGACCTCCTCGGTGTAAGCGAGGAGCTCTAACCAACTGAGCTAAGCGCCCGTCTAGCAGTGAAAATCATACCGTCACCTGGGACATTCAAAACCAGAAATAGCGGGTATCCACGATGTACGCGCCTCGCGCTACTACGGTTTTTCTTGTGGCAACCCGCCCTGGTGACGCTGAAAGCGAACTCCTTCGACAATATCTAGATGACATCGGGACGTACCCGTTGCTCAACGCCGATGATGAACGT
>CAMDER010000194.1 GCA_945896935.1 Bifidobacterium breve
GACAATGCAGTGCGTGAAATCACACAAGCGATTTCACGTTTGGGTCAGCGTGATGATTTAGATGCGATTGTTTTGATTCGTGGTGGAGGAAGTAAGGCTGAGCTCTCAACGTTTGATGCTGAATCAATCGCGCTGGCAATTACCGAATCTTCACTGCCAGTATTCACCGGTATCGGACACGAAATTGATCGTCATGTTGCAGACGATGTCGCCTTTGAAGCGCATAAAACTCCAACCGCTTGCGCGGTGGCGCTCATTGGACGAGTAAACGATTTCATCAATGAAACTGCGGCTAATTGGGATGCCATTGCTCGATTGGCAACTCAACAATTGGCAGATTCAACGAATCAATTGAACAACGTGGCCCGCGAGATTGGCATTCACACTCGCACCGCAGTCGAACGTGCCGACGAACGACTGAGTGACCGTATTGCCCGGCTCACTCGCCGCGGTCCCCAATTAATTGGTGACCTCAACACCCGTATCGACAACTACGAATCACGCGTACGTTTATTAGATCCAAAAAATGTATTGGCTCGTGGTTGGTCAATCACTCGCGGCGCCGACGGAAAAATCGTGCGCAACGTTGGCGACGTAACAACCGGAGAAATTTTGACAACAGTGCTTCACGACGGCAACGTCACCAGCACAGTGAACTAAAGGAGACATCATGGCTACGAAAAAAGAAGAAGAAATCGGTTATGCCGAAGCACTCAAAGAACTTGAAACAATTTTGGCCGAACTTGAACGCACCGATGTTGATGTTGACGTGCTGGCAAGTCGTGTTGAACGCGCATCAGAACTGATTCGTTTGTGTCGTGACCGAATCGGTAACGCCAAACTGCAAATTGACAATGTTGTGAACGGACTTGAGGGCTAGTCGCCTCTAACCTGACATCGTGAGTTCAAGCCCTCCGCAATCACTCGTCGACATTGCGCGTCGCACCGAATCACATCTTTCGGCATTTCTCGCCGTTGAAGAAGCTCGGTGGTCAGGTTTCGATACCGATTTAGCAAGCCCGGTTACCGAGATTCGACGTCTGGTTGCGTCGGGCGGCAAGCGACTTCGGCCGGCCTTTAGTCATTGGGGTTTCGTTGGTGCTGGTGGAGACCCCGAATCGAAAGTGAGCCTCGATACTGGTGCGGCCCTTGAACTTCTGCACGCTTTTGCACTATTTCACGACGACATCATGGACGGCTCGCTCACTCGGCGCGGCGCGGCAGTCACCCACGAGGTCTTTGCCGATCAACATCGTGCGACTGGTGGTAGTGGCGAGGCTCGACGTTACGGAGAAGGTATCGCCATCTTGGTTGGCGACTTGGCCTTTGTGTACAGCGATCAACTTATGGGCGATGCACCATTGGCGGCCCGCGAGATTTGGCACGAACTTCGTATTGAGTTGAATATCGGTCAATTGCTCGACCTCATCGGCACATCGCTCAACGAACGTCGTCGCTACAAGACCGAACGCATCTGCCGCTACAAGAGTGGCAAGTACACCATTGAACGGCCGCTGCACTTGGGTGCGATGTTGGCGGCACCCGAACATCAAGCAAAACTACTTCCACTATTGAGCGCATACGGTTTGCCACTCGGCGACGCCTTTCAAATGCGTGATGATGTGATGGGCGCCTTTGGCGATACTGCATTAACGGGCAAGCCCGTCGGTGACGATTTACGCGAGGGTAAGCCAACACCTCTTATGGCGATTGCCGTTGAACGTGCGAATCAAAGTCAGTTGAAGGTGCTCGAAAAAGTTGGTCGTGACGCATTGTCGAACGAAGATATTCGAGAGGCCCAAGAAGCGATTCGCGAAAGTGGAGCTCTAGATGAAATGGAAGCCCTCATCAGTTCCCTCACTGATCAGGCGATCAACGCGTTGAAAGCATTGCCGATTCTTGACTCGGCCAAAGTTGAGCTTGAATTACTCGCTCATTACGTGAGCCATCGCCACACCTGATCCAGTGTGATTCTGGTGAGGAAAAACCCCGAAAATAGGGAATATTTCTCACCGGGATCCCATTACGCTGTGAGTTTGTGAACAGTGTTCGACTTACAGGTGTTGTTGCCCTTTCGGGTTTGATTTCGTTGTTGAACGCTTGTGGTGGCGACGACACCAAAGTTGCTGACACATTGCCGGTGATGGTCGCCGAGTCGACCACAACAATCCCGCTCGAAACAACGACAACACTTTCTGCCAATCCCGAGTTCTACACGATTCAACGAGGTGACACGCTGTCGGCCATTGCCTCTTCATTCGGTGTCACTGTTGCAGACATTGTGGCGGCCAACGGATTGGCCAATGCCGATGCGATCCAGGCTGGTCAAAAGTTGGCAATTCCTGGTAACGGAACTGCACCGTCGACGACCGCTGTTGTTGCGACGACCGTTGCGGCAACGGGCTCATCAACAACAATGGCACCCTGACCCTGCAAGGTCATGACCTAGTGCCCTGAATAGTTTCGTAGTGATTCGTAGACTGAAACCATGACCACGGACAGCACCACTCCCTTCTGGCCGAACAAAGAACACTGGTCGGTCGCGATTCCTCTCGTGACTCCGCACTATCGAATGTCTGCGTTAGAAAAAGATGGCTTCGTCATTTTGCGACCGATGGACGTGACTATTCCAAGTAATGAATGGGAGTCGCTCGAGTACATGGATTGGAAGAGCGGTGGTGACACCAACTTTGCTCCGCTTGCATCGGCCGACGGCGAACTTGATTGCCGTGGCTTTTGGGACAAGGGCAAGACCGACAAGGACGCCCTCTGGACATCCAACGCTGCGAAGGCTCCGACCATCAAGAAATACGTTGATGGTGTTGGCGCCAATTTTGGTCGAGTGCGCATCATCAAACTCGAGCCGCAAGATCACGATGTCGCGATTCGTTCGTTCCACCGCGATGACAACAATCGTTTCAACCCCGACAACGAAGGTTGGGTTGTGCGTTCATGGATCGAACTCACCGATCAGCCCGACAGCTACATGTTGTTGATGGACAACGACGCCGATGGTTTACCCGATCGTTCAACTGAACGTCGTGTGCCATTGCATCAAGGTTCACGATTTGTCGTTGACACACAACGCCTCTGGCATGTAGTGGTGCACAATCACAATCATCCGCGGTATGCGCTGATCACGAGTTTTGAGAGCGGCCCGACACTTGAACGTTGGATCGACTCACAAGCAGCAACTGCAGTCTGAAAAACTGAAGAAATTACTTGCGGTTAGCCGCAGCGATTTCGGCGATGTCACGCATGATGTCACTCAACCGGAAGTCTTTGGGTGTGTACACCGCAGTAACGCCAGCTGCTAGTAACAACGGTCGATCTTCTTCGGGGATGATTCCACCAACAACAACCGGGATGTCAACGCCTTCTTTTCTCAGTTCAGCAATGACCGCAGGCACGAGGGCCATATGTGAACCCGACAAGATTGATAGCCCAATGACATCGGGGTCTTCGTCGCGAGCGCTGGCCGCAATTTGTTCAGGTGTCAGACGAATACCCGAGTACACGACTTCCATTCCAGCGTCGCGAGCAGCAACGGCGATTTGTTCAGCGCCACTTGAGTGACCGTCAAGACCAGGCTT
>CAMDER010000195.1 GCA_945896935.1 Bifidobacterium breve
ATCGCCATGCCGAAACCATTGAGAAACGCAGGTAGTCGAAGATCGCGATGGTTGCCAAGGAAGGTGAGAATCAAAACGCCCAACAATGTGATGCCTTCAACAAGCCATGGAAGAAAGAGCAGTTTTCCGATGCGATTGACATGCTCGGATTGAAAAGCGACGTACGTAGATTCGCCGACGTTGGCAAACAACGGATAGTGGACGATGTGAATGGTCCAGATGAGTCCAACCATGAAAAGTGTTGCGGCCAAGTGGGCGATCAAAAGCGGTCGAGCGTATCGCTGGAGGGCAAACATGGGGAGAGGGTAACAAGATTTTGTAAGGGAGTAACAGATGACGCAGGGTGTGTCAGCGAATTTCGCACCATCCCCGTCTTCGTGAGGCTGGTAGGTCACTCTAAACCCCCAATATTGATGAGGTTTTAACTGGGGTTTTAGTAAATGTTCGGGGTCCACTTCAGCGATATTGCTCTTCAGTGATACAACTATTCCCATGCCCTTAATCATTCGTGACTTACTATCTTCTGATATCGGCCCAGCAGTGCGGTTGTTGGAAGAATGCCGCTCATTGCCCGACACCAAGCCGGCCGATATTGCGCAATTCGTGAACGACGTTTCTTCCAGCGCACCGGGTGTAGTTGCCGTCGATGGTGAACGAATCATCGGAGTTATTCAGGCTCGTATTGTGTCTGATGATGGGTGGATAAATGTTGTGACGATTGATCCTGCTTGGCGTCACCAGGGGATCGGCTCAAAGATGTTGTTGCGTCTCGAAGAAAAACTGATGCACCTTGGTGTTCGTAAAATTTCTGCGTTGCTGTCAAAATCACAAGCTGGTGAAACGGCTCTTGTTAATCGTGGATTTTCCGCTATCCACGATCTCATTTTGTATGAAAAGTTAGAGCCGATTGCGCCGACTGCTATGCGCATCGTTGACCAATACGGGGGAGAAATTTTGTCGCCCGACCTGTGGGATCGTGTGGCGGGTATGCATGCCGAGAAGAAAATAATCGATGGTCGCGTTGTGGCACCGTTGGCCGACCCAACTACTGCAGAGAGAGTTGGCGTAAAAGCGCCAGCGACTGTTCTGCTTTTCGGTCCTCCAGGAACCGGTAAGACAACTTTCGCTAAAGCAATTGCTGGGCGGCTCGGTTGGCCATTTATTGAGTTGCTCCCATCCAAATTAGAAAGTGGGGGAGATTCGATGTCGTCAGAACTTCGTCAAGCGATGAATGATTTATTGCAGTTGGAGCAAGCCGTTGTCTTTATAGACGAGTTTGATGAAATCGCCTCGGCAAGAGAACGGAACCCAACAACAAAAGGGGTCGTCAACGAATTATTGAAGATGATTCCCTCGTTCCGTTCGACACCAGGACATCTCTTAGTCTGTGCGACGAATTTTGTTGGAGATATAGATTCAGCGGTGCTGCGTCCCGGCCGATTTGACTTGGTCATTCCTATTGGACCGCCAGACCTCACTGCCCGTCTTGCGCTCTGGGAGGCGGCGCTTTCGCGTCTAGATCAACGTGGAGTTGACATTGAAAAGCTTGCGAGAGAAACCGAGGGCTACACCCCTGGTGATGTTGAATTAGCCGCCCAGCGGGCTGCTACAGCGGCTTTTGACCGTATCCGTGAAGGCATCGAACCTTCATACATTTCGTCAGATGACCTTGATGCGGCTATTGCTCGCACGCGGGCTTCAGTCTCAAGTGATATTCGTCAGCGGTTTAGTGAAGAAGCCGAACGATTTGCTCGCGTGTAATCCTTTTGTAAAGGTCGTCCGTCAGGCAAAGACTGCACTTTTGGGTAAACACTCGTTCAAAGGGACAATTATTTGAATGTGTGTTAGACCATTAATGAATAGATATATCGTTTATTCATTTTTGGAAGAGGTTAATCATGTTGAGAAAATTGAAGTCTTTGGGTTACAGCGCAAATCTGTCCTATGCACTGGGTTTCTTGTCAGTTATTGGCAGCATCGTTATTTGGTTCACACAAGGTGGAACAGAATCAGGCTTAGAGGGTGCAGCTGGTGAGCGATTCGGAATCTTTGTTGGGCTTTGGGCTCCAACTTTTATGGCCATTGGCAATGGCATTGACAACTTAAAAGACTGAAAGTAGTTGAAGCTCGCTAGATGCGAGCAAGGCTCAAGGCGAAGACCGTGGCGGTGACTGCCAGAACAATCACTGGCGCCACAAAACGTTTAGCTTTTTCCATGCCTTGAGGGTACACCTCCTTCCCGTGGGGGAAGGAGGTGTTGCGCTAAATGTCGGTTAATTTCGCACTACATTTCGCACCCGTGTAAGTCAGGCTTGAACCACGTTCGCAACGTTCTGGCGTGACAGTTCCATCTGGTGGTTATCCATGGCGTGAGTTTGGACACCGACGATTAACTGACAAGATTCCTAGTCGCGGCGCCAGACAATCGGGCAGTCGTCATTGTGCAACTCGGCACCCTGAACAACGTTGACATGATGTGCCTTGGCGGGTGAACCTGGCCGGGTCAGATACACGGCGTCATCGCCGCAGTAACGCAAACTGATTGCCCGTCGTGAACGGTTTGACGTATTTGGCCCGGCTCCGTGAATCGTACGCGCATGATGAATCGTGACGTCACCCGGCTCGGTATCAAATGTGACTATCTGACACTCACCGCGTTGCGCCATCGACTCAACATCGGGCACAACCGATCCCTCAGTACCAGGAATCACCATCGAGGACACAAACAAGTTCGGTTGATACAGATCTGGCCACAGATGTGATCCAACAACAAAACGCACCGAACCAGATTGGGTCGTGACCGAATCAAGCGGACACCACATAGTGCACACCTTGTCACCCTCGCAATGGAAGTAACCCAAATCTTGATGCCAAGCCGTGCGCTCAATCGTGCCCGGCTCTTTGAACAGCACACTGTCTTCCCACAGATGAATCCGACTTGACTTCATGACTTGTCCAGCGATCGCAGGAAGCACACTGTTGCATGAGAAGTCGCGAAACTCTTGATGCTCAAGCCAATGATCAACGCCAGCGAAAAATCTGCCACGTCCAGATGCAGGTACATCACCGCGCTGTACATCTTGCCCACTCGCCGCAATCGCATCACCCATCGCCGAAAGATCAGCAACACCAGATGTACCGACAAGGGCGGCCACTGGTTCGCTCATGTCATGCAACAACTGTGGATCAACAATCGCCCGTAGGCACACAATTCCATCGCGCCAAAAGGTTTCAATCTCATCGGCAGTTAATTCTCTGAGTATTTTCTGGGCCACGACTATTATCCCTTCGCTGAAAATCCGCCGTCCACAACCATGGTGTGGCCGGTAGTGAATTGGCTAGCTTGCGATGCGAGAAATAACACCGCTGGTGCGATCTCATCGGGTGAACCGATTCGCTGTAACGGCGTGCGATCTAGATGTGGTTTGGTCATCGCGTCAAAACTCAGCATCGGTGCAGTCATATTTGAAGCAACTAGACCAGGAGCCACAGCATTGACGCGAATATTGCTGCCGGCGTAATGCACGGCCAGGGTTTTCGTCATCTGCAC
>CAMDER010000196.1 GCA_945896935.1 Bifidobacterium breve
TCATACACGCACGTAATTCCATCAACCTTCATGAGTGTTGAAACAACGGCGTCGCGCCAACGTTCAATGCCGACACTATTAATTTCCATCACGGCCACTTCGCCGTAGCGGTCGACTGTCAAACCAGGAAGACCATCAGAGTCACCGAAGATCAAGCGACACGTGTGAGTAAGTTCGGGGTCGGCGTTGCGTTGAGCAACTGCCTTGTTGATCGTCTCGGCAATAAAGCCGGCAGTAATTTCAATAGTGGGATCGAACGACCAGACGCGAGCACGAAGTGCCGAGAACGGGCTGTATGAAGCAGTTGCGAGTTCGGTTCCATTCGCCGCAATGATGCGAACCGTGTCGCCGGGCTGTGGATCTCCATCAACTTTGGCGACGGCACCACTGAGAATCCACGGGTGACCGCGTTTCATACTGCGATCGCGATCGGCTTTGAGATGCAGTGAGGCTGAAGGTTCGATTGTCATTGCCTAGAGGGTACGACCTGAAAGAGCCTTGACGTGTTCTTGACAATACAGATATTTAGCCGAGCGTGTCTATGCCGATATCTAAGGCGTCAATCACTCTCTTCAATTGAAAGGTAAAAACATGAAAATCAACAAAGAAACAACTCAAGCCCGTCGAGATAAGGGATTCACTCTCGTTGAATTGCTCATCGTGGTCGTGATCTTGGGAATTCTCGCAACCGTGACAGTGTTCGCCGTTCGTGGCATCACTGACAAGGGTCAAGAGAGCGCCTGCGATACCGACATGCGAGTTATGGAAACGGCCGTCGAAACTTGGTACGCCGATCAGTCCACAGGAACCGCTGGTGACCCCACCGAAGCCGGACTAGTCACAGTTCAGTTCCTTCGTGCCGAGTCAACCTTGCACGACGTAGGTGTTGCTGGTGCAGTTGAACCACAAGTCGGTGGAGCTTGCGTCGCCTAAACGGTGTCGAGAAATAATGAGACAAAAAGGCCGGCCCGCAAGGGCCGGCTTTTTTGCTGAAGTTATTTCGACCAGTTATTTAAATTAGTTATTGACGAGTTGTGAGCGTTGCGTTGCAATCTGAGTGACAACTTCTTTGGGGTAAGCGCTCTGGCTGCAGGCATCGGCCTGGGTGATGTGGCCGGCAATGACCAAACGGGCCAGGTCCATTTCGAGCGTTTGCATTCCTTCGCTTTGACCTGTGCTGATGACGTTGCGCATCTGACGAGTTTTGCCTTCACGCAGTAAGTTGCGCACTGCATCATTGACCATCAGAGCCTCATAGGCAGCAACTCGACCACCGTGTTCGGATGGGATGAGGCGTTGACTGATGATTCCCTGTAGTGAACCGGCGAGCTGAATCTGAATTTGGTCACGTCGTTCGGCGGGGAAGACGTCGACAATACGGTCAAGAGCTTGCGATGCATCGTTGGTGTGCAGGGTTGCGAAAACGAGGTGGCCGGTTTCGGCAAGAGTCAGCGTGATCGCGATCGATTCAAGATCGCGCATTTCTCCGAGCAAGATCACATCGGGATCTTCGCGTAGGGCAGATCGCAATCCGTCTTCAAAAGTGTTGACATCAGTACCAACTTCGCGTTGGTTAACCAACGACCGTTTATGCGTATGCACAAATTCGACCGGATCTTCAATCGTCAAGATGTGGCAAGCCCGATCACGGTTGATTTGATCAATCATGGCGGCCAAAGTGGTGCTCTTACCCGAACCAGTTGGTCCAACAACTAAGACCAAACCGTATGGGGCATTCAGCAACTTTGAACAGGCTGCGGGAGCGCCAAGTTCGTTAAGTGGGCTGATGCGATGGGGGACAACACGAAGTGCGAGTGCCATGCAGCCCCGTTGGCGAAAGGCGTTGGCGCGAAACCGGCCCACACCATTGATTCCGAAGGAAAAGTCGACCTGATGATTCTTGGTGAACTCTGCAGATTTAGCGTCGTCCATGAGGCTGCCGATCATGCGATCAAGTTCGATGGCACCAAGATCGGACATCCCTTCAATCGGAATCAAGTCGCCACTCTGGCGGACCATCGGGGGGCGACCAAGGGTGAGGTGCAAGTCGGAAGCAGATGCACTGACAGTTGCTCTCAAGAGTCTGTCGAGTTCTGGATCAATTGTGAGTTGTGTAAACGAAGTCATCGCTAGTGTCCTTTGTTAATGATTTGCGCGAATGGAATCGACATTGCGACACCGGTGTTATGGGTTGCTCTTGTCATGGGGTTACTCATTGGTTCGTTCTTGACAGTGGTGATCGATCGCGTCCCGCGTGGAGCATCGATTGTTCAACCTGGATCGGCGTGTGGATCGTGCGGGCTCGAACTTGGCCCACTCGACTTGGTGCCGATCGTGTCGTGGCTGGCATTGCGAGGAAAATGTCGCAAGTGTCGGCAACCCATTGGGGTTGAACCGATCATCGTCGAAATTGTGACTGCCACTTTGTTCGTCTTGATGGCTATTCATTTTGAACGCGGCGTCTTGGTTGCAGCCTTCAGTGTTTTTTCCGCTGGATTGACTGGATTGACCGTCATTGATCTGAAGACTCAGCGTTTGCCTCGAGAAGTGTCGTACACCGTGATGGCCTTGGGGGCACCACTGCTCGTCATTGCAGCCTTGATTGACAATGAACCCCGCCGTATCTATATGGCAGCGATCGGTGCTGCTATTGCACTCGCCGTCATGGGTGCGCTGTATGTCGTGAGTCGAGGTGGTCTTGGTGACGGA
The DNA here is from genome assembly GCA_945896935.1 of Bifidobacterium breve. Classification (GTDB taxonomy): domain Bacteria; phylum Actinomycetota; class Acidimicrobiia; order Acidimicrobiales; family Ilumatobacteraceae; genus Casp-actino8. The sequence goes on from CAMDER010000196.1 coordinate 2,710, forward strand.
GACGTGCGATTGAGCCCGTTGCTCGGAATGTATTTGGGTTGGATAAATCCGGGGCTCGCACTGGTTGGTTTGTTCTACGGATTCATTTTGGGTGCAGTGATCGGAGTTGTGATGATGATTGTTGGTAAGGCTGGTCGTCGAACGCAATTGCCATTCGGCCCATTCTTGGCTGCTGGATCGATTGTCGCAATCTTCTATGGGCAGAACCTGATTGATGTCGTGTTGGGCCACTGAATTCGAAGAACTCATCACGCGCCGTCTTTCACGCCACCAAGTACTCCGTACATCGCTGACACCAGGGCTACTGCAACAAAGCCGACCATTAAGCCGACACCAATAATCATGATTGGCTCAAACATGGTGGTGAAGCGCTTGATGCGCACTTCAAGTTCGGAGTCGAAGTACTCACTTGCTGCAGCGAGTTGCTCATCAAGGGTTCCGGTTTCTTCGCCAACCTTAAACATCTGCTTGGCAGCCCCGGGAAATAGTTGAGTTGCCGCTAACGGTCCAGAGAAACCTGATCCACGAAGCATTTCTTCGCGCGCTACTTCGAGCCGTTCGCGATACACCGTGTTGGCCGTGGCTTCGGTGGTTGTTTCCATGCCATCGGGAAGAGGGACGCCAGCGCGCACCATTGCACCAAGAATGCGACAGAAGCGTTCAAGAATGGCGTATTCAATGATTCCCTTGATGACGGGAATCTTGAGAACGGCTCGATCTTTGAACCGCCGACCCTTGTCGGTCTTCATCATCCAAACTGCGAGAGCAATGACGCACGCGAAAAAGGTGATGGGGATGTAGATGAGATCGGTGAAGAG
>CAMDER010000197.1 GCA_945896935.1 Bifidobacterium breve
CGGGCAGATTCAAGACATTCGAATTGGTGGCACGCGCGATGGCAAAATTTTGGCGTACGACATGCAAGTGATTCAAGAAGCTGGCGCATATGCGCGCTTTGGTGCGTTCTTGCCCTTCATGACTGGTCGCATGTTGACGGGCACCTATCACATTCCTAATGCGTACATGTCGTCGCGATCGGTCGTCACGAACACTGTTCCCACCTTGGCCTATCGCGGCGCAGGTCGCCCCGAGGCAGCAGCAGCAATCGAACGTGTAGTTGACATGTTTGCTGCTGAGATCGGCATGGACCCGGCGCGAGTTCGCGAAGTCAATCTTGTCGCGAAAGATCAGTTCCCCTACACCAATGGCACCGGAACGACATACGACAGCGGCGATTATCCCGGTTCACTTGAACAACTTCTTGATGTTTCGCACTATGCGCAACTGCGCGATGAACAAAAGCAACGCCGAGAGAGCAATGATCAAGTTCAACTTGGTCTTGGGCTTGCTGTTTATGTTGAGATCACCGCAATGTCTGGTGGCTCAGAGTTTGGCTTTGTTGAAGTAACAACCAATGATGATGGCGAAGTGCATGCCAAAGTCATTACGGGCACAACTCCCTATGGTCAGGGCCACCGCACCACTTGGGCAATGTTGGTGAGTGATCGACTCGGTATCCCATTTGAAAATATCACAGTGATTCATGGCGACACCGATTCAGTGAAGAGTGGCGAGATCACTGGTGGTTCGCGTTCGGTACAAATTGGTGGAACAAATGTCTGGCGGGCCGCTGGAGTTGTTGCCGACAAGGCTCGACAGATTGCATCGCGACTTCTTGAAGCATCAGTTGACGATGTCGTTCTTGAAGACGGACGTTTCCATGTGGCTGGCACACCTGCAGTGACGCGCACCTGGGCCGACGTTGTGGCAACTGCGCACGCGATGGGCGAACACCTTGATGGTGAAGGAGACTTTGCGCAAGCATCGGGCACATTCCCGAGCGGCGCTCATCTTGCTGTGGTCGAAGTAGATATCGAAACTGGAAAAGTGAAACTGCGCGACATGTTTGCCGTCGATGATGCTGGACGCATCGTGAATACATTGCTCGCCGAAGGTCAAGTTCATGGCGGACTTGCCCAAGGAATTGGTCAAGCCTTGTACGAAGAATTCATCTACGACGCTGACGGCAATCCACTCACCGGAAACTTTGCCGACTACGGATTTCCGAGCGCAGCAGAAGTGCCTAGTTTTGTCACGGTGCACATGGAATCACCATCGCCGATGAATGACTTAGGCGCAAAGGGAATTGGTGAAAGCGGAACGATCGGTGCAACACCTGCGGTACAAAACGCAGTTGTTGATGCACTGAGTCACCTTGGTGTTCGCCATATCGATATGCCATGCACCGCAGAACGAGTCTGGCGAGCGCTCGAAGCAACTAAATAGCGTCGCTGCCTTCTTCGCCCGTACGAATGCGAATGATGCGTTCGACGTTGGTGACCCAAATCTTTCCGTCACCGATCTTGCCGGTTGTCGCCGCAGCCTTGATTGCTTCAACAACACGGTCGACCTCTGAATTGTCAACAACAATCTCGAGTCGAACTTTGGGAACATAGTCAATTTTGTATTCGGCACCGCGGTATGTCTCGGTGTGTCCACCTTGACGACCGAAGCCGCGGACTTCGCTCACAGTAATTCCTTGAATGCCGGCGGCCTTTAGAGCGTCTTTAACGTCATCTATTTTGAAGGGCTTCACGATGGCGGTGATGAGTTGCATAGAGATCAATCCTCTTGTCGGTTTAAGCGTTTGATGAGCTGATGAATTCTTATTGTGCGCCGTGGTAGGCGGTTTCACCGTGTTCGGCTAGGTCGAGCCCGGTTGATTCTGTCTCGCTTGATACTCGCACACCAATGGTCTTTTTGAGTGCCACCATGATGGCGTAGGTCAAGACGAAAGACCACACAATGGCTGCGCCATTAGCGATGGCTTGCTCAATGAGCAGTCCGGCTCCGCCACCGTAAAAGATGCCTTCGTCGAACGAACCCTCGAAGAATTTGGGATTAGCGAAAAAGCCAATGAGCAGTGAGCCAACGAGTCCGCCCACAAAGTGCACACCGACGACGTCGAGAGCGTCGTCATAACCGAACTTGTTCTTCAGGCGAACTGCATAGCAACAGATTGCGCCGGCAATGAGGCCGATCAAAATTGGCGCGGGTCCAGAGACGTAACCAGCACCGGGTGTAATAGCAACAAGGCCAGCCACAATGCCCGATGCTGCACCGAGATTGGTGGGATGACCATCGCGCTTCCACTCGATCAGTATCCATGCCAGACCTGCAGCGGCCCCGGCCAAAAAGGTATTCATAAAAGCTTGAGCAGCTTGACCGTTAGCAGCGAGTGCTGAACCGGCGTTGAATCCAAACCAACCGAACCACAAGATTCCGGTGCCAATCATGACAAGTGGCATTGAGTGCGGGGGAGTCGGCGAAGTGCGTCGCTTGCCGAGCACCATGACTGCTGCGAGTGCGGCGATTCCAGCGTTGACATGAATTGCGGTGCCGCCAGCGAAGTCAATTGATCCGCGCTGACCTAACCAGCCTCCGTATACCCATTTGAAAATGGGGACATACACCAAGAGGAACCAGACGGGGACAAAGATTGCCCATGCCGAGAACTTCATTCGATCGGCAACGGCGCCAGAGATCAATGCCGGTGTGATGGCAGCGAACATTCCAAGAAATGCGATCGTTGCTAACGACATTCCGTCACCAGCTGCCGTGATGTCTTTCAAAAAGAATGAGTCAAATCCACCAATGAAACTGTTATCAAAAGGGGTTTGCGCAAGTGAGTAGCCAATGACGACCCACAAAATCGGGATGATGAGAACACAGTAAAAGTTCATCATCAACATGTTCAGCACGTTTCGACTTCGGTCCATTCCTCCGTAGAAAAATGCGAGGCCGGGAATCATGAAAAGTACTAGGGCTGCTGATATCAACACCCACGCCATATTGCCGCTGTCCATTGGTTCTCCTGATCGTTGTGTGATCTTCCATCAACTCGGGGCATGAGTTGATGGAAGAATCGTACGAGAGGCAGATTGCACAATTGTTTCAGCAGTGTAAAAGAAGCGTGCGGATAAAAGAGAATATCCCCGAGCCAACAGCGAACTGTTCACTCGGGCTTGACGACGTTGTTAGAGCCGCTTGCGCTGATGAAGAAACTAGAAGGGCGATGTATCGGGTGAGCCCGCAGATTGTTACGGGAGTCTGAGCGCTTGGTTCGCCCAATCCGATGTCTCAGACGAGGTGGCGAACCGCTTCATCAAGCGGTGCTCGGTATTTGTCAGCGCACGTGAGCGCGGCGAGTACATAACTCGATAGCACGAGATACTGATCGCCAGAAACGAGTCCGGGATCAACTGAAGTGTCGGGACCTCGCACTTGATCCTTGAGTTTCTCACTGACTGACAGAACTTGGATGACATCGTCAACGCTGTCGGGCATCATCTCATGAGCAACACGTATCGCTGCTTG
>CAMDER010000198.1 GCA_945896935.1 Bifidobacterium breve
TGGAGGCGGACAGATCGCTCACTCACTGTTTTGACGTTCGGAGTGTTGCTCTATCTGGTGCGTGTTCTTGGACCGGGTTGGAAAAAAGGGTTCCCCTCTTTCTTCCCTGACTCTGCGTCTTATCTAAAAGTTGCCAAACTTGGACCCTTTAGCCCGTCGTTCTGGTTTACCGAGCGACCAGTTGGCGTGCCGTTGATGATGTGGTTGAGTGCTTTCAATAACCGGGCATTCGTGCTGATCCAAACCACACTCTTCGCAGTTTCAGTGGCCTTCTTATGCCACACAATCTTGCGCATTATGAAAGTGCGCCCGCTTGCTTGGTTGGCTTGCGCAGCAATTGCCGCCATTGCGATACAGCCACGATTTGGTATCTGGAATCTCGAAGTATTGAGTGAGTCACTCGGCATCTCACTTTCGATCATCGCTCTCACTTGCTGGCTTCGCGCGGCTCAAGTTTTCACTGCCGGCCGAATCTGGATTGCAACTTTGGCGACTGTCGCCTGGATGTTGGTGCGTGACTCACATGGCATCCCAGCGCTAGTACTTGTCCTGGCCTTAGTAATTTTCGCTTGGCGAGCGAGTGATCAAGTATTGCGAAGAACACTCGTCAAGTGTGTGGGCGTGTTACTTCTTGCCTTTTCATATATTTCGGTCGCCCAGGCAGTAAGTAATCGAAACCAGTACCCATTGATGAACAACATCGGACTGCGAATATTGCCCGATCAAGTAATGACCAATCATTTTGTCGATCGCGGCATGCCAACTAATGAAACGCTGGTCGGACGAGTCGGCCGCAATACATGGGACGACGGAGAAATCTTCTTAAAGTCTCCAGACCTCGTCGATTTCCGCAACTGGGTCAATGGTTCAGGCCAGACCGATCAACTTCTTTCACTGGCAATTGACTCGCCGTTTTGGCTTGACATCGTGAGCAAAGAACTGCCCGCCGCATTGGCGTACGACTTTCGCGATTACGACCGTTTCCAAACTCTCGAACGTCTGCCCGCGCAAACCTTTGGCTTTGACTCACCGCGAACGACAGAGGCTTTGAATTTATGGATACTCACCGGAGTCATATCTATTGCTGGACTCTTTATCCTGTCAAAGTCTCGCAAACTGGCCATTGTCTCAATAGTCGCATTAAGTGCCAGTCTTGTTGAGTTATACGCCTCAATAGCTGGCGACGCGGTTGAAGTGCAACGCCACCTCATCGGTCCATTCTTCCGGCTCTTTGTCGTTTTGATTCTTTCGACAGTTTTTGTGATTGAAAAGATTTATCTCGATGTGAGGAATCGTCCAGTTTCCACATCTGTTGATCTAACATCCGAGAAACCACGCACTCGCTTCTCGGCCGCATTTGCCCAGTCTGCATTAGCCGTCATTGGGCTAGGTGCATTGATATCAAATGAACTACGTTCGCAAGACTTTGATCCGCAATACACCAAGACAATTATCGAACGCTCCGCAAAATTCGGCGGAACTTATTATCAAAACGGAATTCACAATAAGGGCCCACTTGAAACTGCGCTCTACGACTCCGTACGACTTTTCACGTCGCCAGGCAGTTATTGGTTTGGCATTGCTTTATACGTGTTGGTAATTTCAGCACTGCTCTCGTTAGCCGTCGCTGCGGTAGCGCGAATTTCAGGTGCATCAAAAACGATTGCCCTGAGTGCTGCTGTTCTAGTTTTCGTACACTTCACAATTTCCTCAAGCGATTATGCGGGAGTCATTTACAGCCGAAATATGACAACTTGTGCGGTTGCTATCGTCTTCGCGTTCATCTGGTGGCCCCGCGCTTGGTCAAGTCCGCGCCGCAGTCAATGGACATACGTGTGCTCGTTCATTGTTCTTGGACTCGCTGTTCAAACTCTCTTAACGACCCTCTTTGCTGCCACAGTGCTCGGCGTCGCATTGATGATTCATCGTCGTCAAGCCCCACAATTTGAACGACCGATCATTGTCGCCATCGCAACGTTTTTCACAACAATCTTGACTGCGCCAATTTGGTATTTATTGCGCGGTTCACTGAACGAGTTTTGGTCTGGATGGTGGACCTACGCCAGCTTTATGAGCGCCAGCACCGGCCGGAGTTTCGTCAACCAACTCGGCCTTGGTTGGACGCAATCCATTGGTTACTACCAAGACCGACCTCTCATGCTTCTGCTCGTCGTCGGGTTCGTTTTCACGACGTGGTTCAATTGGAGTTCTCTAGAAAAATTTCAAAGAGTCATGCACATCGCATTGATCTTTTGGTTTGGTACTGGGTGGATTGAACTCATTCTTGGTCAACGATATTCAAGTCATTACTTCTCGGTACTAGCAGTGCCCAGCGTTTTTATGGGTGCAATTCTGATAACTCAACTCGGAATCGTCGTGGCACATCGCAAAGAGGCCCAAGGTTCTCTCGCCCCCGACAAAGTTGGCTACGCCTTACCTATTGCGACTGCCGTCATCGTGTTGTTTTCTCAATCGTCCGATCTCTTTTGGACCGGAGTTCAGCAACTCGGCACCTTCACGACATTGAGCCAGTACGAAGAACAACGAACCCAAAACCAAGGCGGAGAGGGTCGCACTACTCGCGCCATTATTGACCTTGTTTCACACGAGGGCGATCCACTACTTGCCTGGACGATGTACCCATGGACTTACCTAGAACATGATCGAGTTCCAGCGTCTCGGTTTAGTTGGAAGTCATTCATGATCGGTGAGGTGTACTTAGGAAACACTTCGCCGAAGTACGTCTTGCCAGATACTTGGACTTGGTTTGCCCAAGACATGGAGCAAACCCAGCCAAGGGCTTACATCCGGCCAAAAGAAACAGTCTTGAATGAGCAGACCCCATTCGCTCAATACGTCACCAACAACTTCACTCAGGTTTATGACGGCAACTCAATGGAAGTAAGTCTCTCTACAGATGACTGGACGAAGATACTTGTGATTCCCTCTACGGCGACAAGTATTGAATCGGACAAGATATTTAGCGATACCTCACCATTCGTTTTGTCAGATACGAACTGTGTGCGCGTTGCCGGCACATTAAGTACCGAGGACTCCAACAACGACGCGGAAATTGTTTTCAATTTTGCTGATCCAACCCAGACCTACGAGAACGTGCACCTGTCACTGTCGTCGACACGAGCATCGTCATCTAGTGACAATGTCGAATTTGCCGCAAAAGATCTAGTCGGCGATGTCTCAGAACCCGTTGATTTCCTGATCGTCGTCGGCGCAGGATCTGCAGTCCTCATCGTTGACGGCAAGGTTGTATCTGCCACCCGTCTTGGCGAGCAAGCCCAATTATCGGTTGCTCTGAAATCAGGTCAGCCAAGCTTGAGCAATCTACGCATTGACCCATCGCCAAAATTAGATGGTTGCGCTAACTCTTAAATAGGAATTCTTCGTCTTCAGGACGAAGGAACATTGATAACTCTGCTCGAAGTTCGGGTTGTTTCGCCAATGTGATGTCGGGGTCAACCATTTCGTATGCCGCTTCGCGCGCTAACTCAAC
>CAMDER010000199.1 GCA_945896935.1 Bifidobacterium breve
GTCGGACCCGATCAATTAAAGATCCGTGAACTCGTGATGCGTTTGTCAAATGAAGAGATCACCGAGATCATCGTGTGCACGAACCCCAACACCGAGGGCGAAGTGACGGCGTCGTACCTCAGCCGGATTTTGAAGCCCTTCAATATCCGCATCACGCGACCGGCCTCTGGTTTGCCGGTGGGTGGCGACCTCGAGTATGCCGATGAGCTCACATTGGGTCGGGCTATCAATGGCCGTCGCGTCATCGAAGACTGAACGCTTTTCCAAAACCATTCCCAGACGCGATCAAGGCACCAGTTCTGCAAAAGGTGCGGGCGGAAAAAGACCTGTTGCAGGACCGGTGCCCTGATATGACAGTTATGTTACAAATGTGACGCAATCATGTCAAGTTTTGAGACGTGGGTTACGGTCTTTTCTATGGCAAAGCCCGGAAAAGTCACGATTTACCACAATCAGCATTGAAACAGCAGCGTCAGTGCCGTGAGCATTGCTGAGGAATTAGGCGTCAACGCCGAGATCGTTTTGTACATCAAGAATCCGCCCGATGAAGCCACCTTGCGCGACATCATCTCGAAACTCGAAGATCCCGTGACCAGTCTGGTGCGGCGAGACAGCATGTGGAAAAAACTCGGCCTCGAAGAAAAAGACGCCAAGACCGCCGATCAGGTCGTGAAGTTACTGGTCAAGCACAAGCAACTGTTGCAGCGACCGATTGTAGTGACCGCAAAGAAGGCCATTGTGGGCCGACCCAAAGAAAGAATCCGCGAACTACTTTCCTAACCTCGTGATTCTGGTGTCATTTCATTTGGCAATAGCAAACAAAACGACACCAGAATGACAACGAAATGTGATTATCAGACGGTGCGGACGATGATGGCGTCGCCTTGACCGCCGCCGCCACACAGTGCTGCAGCACCAACGCCACCACCACGGCGACGAAGTTCGTGCAAGATGGTCAACGCAACGCGGTTACCGCTCATACCAATCGGATGTCCAAGAGCAATTGCTCCACCGTTGACGTTCACGATGTCATCGCTAATTCCGAGATCGGCCATTGATGCAATACCAACAGTGGCGAATGCTTCGTTGAGTTCGAACAAGTTGATGTCGCTGACCTTCATGCCAACTTTGTTGAGTGCCTTCAGGATGGCGCGACTTGGCTGAGTCAACAACGAGGCATTGTCGGGGCCAGCAACCATGCCGTAGCTCACGACCTGGCCGAGAGCCTTGATGCCGCGATCTTTCACGAAGCGCTCAGACATCATGACAACTGCCGAACCGCCATCGCTCAATTGCGAAGCGTTTGCCGCAGTAATCGTGCCGTCTTTGTCGAATGCGGGCTTGAGGCCACCGAGGCTTTCCATGGTGGTCTCGGCGCGCACGCCTTCGTCATTCGCGATGACCAACGGGTCACCCTTGCGCTGCGGAATCGAGATGCTGACGATTTCATCGGCCAAACGACCAGCGGCGATTGCAGCAGCGGCGCGTTGGTTGCTCTTCATGGCGAGATCGTCTTGCTGCTGACGGCTGATGTTGCCAGCGGTGTAACGCTCGGTACCAAGACCCATCAAGCATGAGTCGAATGAGCACCACAATCCATCGGCGATGATGGCGTCTTTGAGTTCGGTGTTGCCGTAACGGAAACCGCCACGTGCACCTGAAGCAATGTACGGAGCATTCGTCATTGACTCCATGCCACCAGCGATCACGATGTCGGCATCGCCGGCCTGAATCATTTGGTCGGCGAGGTAGATCGCGTTCAATCCTGACAAGCACACTTTGTTGACATTGATGGCGGGCACGCTCATCGGAATGCCAGCCTTCACGGCGGCCTGACGGCTCGGGACCTGACCCTGACCAGCCATCAACACCTGGCCCATGATCACGTGGTCAACTTCGTTCGGCGAAACGCCAGCGCGCTCAAGGGCAGCCTTAATGGCGATGCTGCCTAGATCGGCGGCGCTGAACGAAGCAAGCGCTCCACTCATTTTGCCGATCGGCGTACGGGCTCCAGCGACGATGTATGAACCGGCCATGATGGACTCTCTTTCGTAAGGCGTTCTTGGGTGACGCAATTGTCAGATCTCTATTGTGTCGCCAAAGTGCCCTCAGAACCTACTCCTGAGTAACATCGAAGCATGGAAAAAATCCTTGACGCCATCATGAGTGGTGCTGATAGCGCAACCATCGGAGCCCTCAGCATTCCCGATAATTACCGTGCTGCCCATATTTTGGCGAGCGAAGCCACCATGTGGGAAGGCGTGGCATCAGAGAAGAAAGATCCGCGCCAAAGCGTGCACGTTGGCGATGTTGCGACCCCCGAACTTGCCCCTGATGAGGTCTATGTCGCGGTGATGGCAAGCAGTATCAACTTCAATACGGTGTGGTCAAGCATCTTTGAACCAGTCTCAACGTTCGGCCCAATGAAGCGCCTCGCGCGTGAAAGTGAATGGGCTAAGCGCCACGATCAGCCGTATCAAGTTCTTGGTAGTGACGCGTCGGGTGTTGTTGTCAAAGTCGGTTCGGCTGTTCGCATGTGGAAGCCTGGTGATCACGTGACCGTGCATTGCAACCATGTTGACGATCAAGACAACACCGCGCACAACGATTCGATGATGGCCGCGAATCAGCGCATCTGGGGTTACGAAACAAACTTTGGTGGTCTTGCCGATTTGTCAATCGTGAAAGCCAATCAATTGATGCCCAAGCCTGCGCACCTCACGTGGGAAGAAGCGGCAGTTAACGCCTTGTGCAACTCGACGAGCTATCGCATGTTGGTCAGCCGCAATGGTGCAGCAATGAAACAAGGCGATGTTGTTTTGATCTGGGGAGCAACAGGCGGCATCGGTGCCTATGCAACGCAATACGTTTTGAACGGCGGAGGCATTCCGGTGTGTGTCGTGAGTAGTGACGAAAAGGCGCAAATCTTGCGCGACATGGGTGTTGAACACATCATCAATCGCAAGACCGCGAATTACAAGTTCTGGAAAGACGAACACACGCACGACGAAAGCGAATGGCGTCGACTCGGAACTGATATTCGTGATCTCGCGGGCGAAGACCCAGACATTGTTTTTGAACACCCGGGCCGTTCAACATTTGCGGCGTCGATTTATGTCGCCAAGCGCGGTGGAACTGTTGTGACCTGTGCAGCCACCAGTGGTTTCATGATGGAGTTCGACAATCGCCACTTCTGGATGCGACTCAAGAACCTTGTGGGTAGCCACTTCGCGAACTACCAAGAAGCGTGGCAAGCCAATCGCCTCATAGCTAAGGGCATGATTCATCCGGTGCTCAGCCAGACCTTCGATCTGAACCATGTCGGTGAGGCCGCGTACCAAGTGCATAACAACATGCACGAGGGCAAGTTGGGTGTCTTGTGTTTGGCTCCAGAACGGGGTCTCGGTATCACCGATCCGGCGTTCCGCGCCAAGGTTGGCGAAGCCAATATCACCCGATTCCAGCGCGCCTGATCTTTCG
>CAMDER010000200.1 GCA_945896935.1 Bifidobacterium breve
GTCGTGAGTTTTGCGTATGACTTACTGAACAAAGACGATGGCCGTTCATTCTTGATGTTGCCTTTCTTTAACTATGTGGGAGGCACTCAAGACGCGATTTACGAAATGTTGAAGCACCCAGCAACTGTCTCGGGTCTGTCTGACGGTGGTGCACACGTGCGAATGATTTGTGATGCATCAATCCCGACCTACGTGTTGTCGCACTGGGCTCGTGATCGACATCGTGGACCAAAACTCACCATTGAAGAAGCGGTTAAGGTGCAGACTCTCGACACTGCCAAAGTTATGGGCTTTGACGATCGTGGTCAGTTGACTGTTGGAAAGAAAGCCGATATCAACATCATCGATATGGAACATTTGGCACTCGGATTCCCGCATGCCGAAGATGATTTGCCCGCTGGTGGTCGTCGTTTGTTGCAAACCGCAACGGGCTATGTTGCGACGATTGTGAATGGTGTCGTGACCCGCCGTAATGGAGCAGATACGGGTGCGCGACCTGGTCGCTTAGTTCGTTCGCGTTAAAGAGCGACGAGCGGGCCTAAAAGAGCGATTGAACTTTGTAGGTCGATCGGCCCTTCTGGTAATTCATTGCATCTGAACCATCGCGCGCCTTCAGTTTTTGATAGCGGCGCATCCATGTCGGCGACGTATAACCAGCCGATATTCCAGTGACGATGCGGTTGATCTCCGTCGCGATCAGTGATGTGCACAAACGCTGGTCCATCAAGAACTGCCCTGACATCGAATTGAGTGAGACCTGTTTCTTCTTCAAGTTCGCGTAACCCGCCACTACGACTTGTTTCATGTCGTTCAACGTGCCCGCCAGGCGTCGACCATTTCAGGGCTTTGTGTTCAACGAGCAAGGTGTAGTTGGCATCTGGTGAAAAGATCCAAGTTGTCGCGCACACGTGGCCGGTCGTGATTGATTTGTCTTCCTGCAGGCCTTGTAACAGTTGTGCGGAGTATTCGTTTCTGACATGCAATTGTCTAAGTTCTTCAACAATTGTTGGCCATGAACCAGGAATATCAATGGTGGGGTGGGGAAAACCCATCGCGAAAAATCAGCGACCCTGGATGAAAGCCATCACTTCAGCGCGGGCCGATGAATCAGTGCGATAAATGCCACGGGCTGCAGTAGTGACCGTTTTTGTGCCGGGTTTACGTACGCCACGAATCGACATGCAACTATGTTCGGCCTCAATGACGACCAAAACGCCGACGGGTTCAAGCATTGACTGCATGGCGTCGGCCACTTGGCTGGTGAGTCGTTCTTGAACTTGCAAACGACGTGAGTAACCCTCGACTAATCGAGCCAACTTTGATAAGCCAGTGAAACGACCGGTTGAACCTGGCAGGTACGCGATGTGGGCTGTGCCATTAAACGGCAACATGTGGTGTTCGCAGATCGACGTGAAGGGAATGTCGCGGACAAGAACCATTTCATCGTGTTCAATGTCGAATGTTTTTGACAAGTGATGATCGGGGTCATTGTTGGTGCCCGACAAAACTTCAGCCCACATGCGCGCGACGCGACCTGGTGTGTCAAGCAATCCATCACGCGACGGGTCTTCGCCAATAGCTTCGAGGAGTTCGCGAACGGCGCGTTCGGCACGTTGATAATCAACAGCACGTTCGGCCGTATCTGTGAGTGCAGCGTCGATTGTTTTGTCGGCAGACATAGGTCAAACGCTATCGGCGAGCTCAGCCGCCAAAGCCACCTGAACGAAATAGGTCAGCGAACAGGGCTTCTTCGCGGGCCCGAGCCTCTTGTGTTCGTGAGCCTCGCCCAGCAACCATGAGTTGCTTGATGACTCGGGTCGAGTATGCCGACTTGCTGGCAATGGTGTTGGCCAGTTCGCGAGACTGCGAAAGTGCCTCGCCGGCGGGCGTGGTGCGAAGTGCGAGGCCAATCCCGACGGCTTCGGTCGCTTCAACCCAACGGGCCGTGAGTAATAGTTCGGCAGCACGTTGCCAACCAATACGGTCGGCGAAGAGAACACTGCTTGCAGCTTCGGGCGGCACGCCAAGTTCGCTAAAGGGAACGCGCATGCGGGCTGTCTCGTCGATCAGTACGAGATCACAAAATGGCAACAAGGTCATTCCGATGCCCACGGCGACCCCGTTGACTGCAGCGATGAGAGGCTTTGAGAAAACTTCTAATGCATCAAGCAAGACTGTGAATCCACCGGCTTTAGAAGTTGTTGGAGCACCACTGGCAACTCCAGATGCAAGTTCCATCATTTCTTTGAGGTCTTGACCCGAACTGAATGCTGCGCCAGCGCCAGTGAGAATCGCGACTCGCACTTCGCTGTCTTGGTCGGCAGTGTTCAAGGCGTTCGCTAATAATTCGTACTGCTCGCGGGTGAATGCATTCTTGCGCTCGGGACGATTCATTGTGATGACGGCAACGCCATCATTGATTTCAATCTCGACACTCATGCGTGTTGGCTGCTAACAGAAAGTACTTCGCCGGTCATATAGCTCGAATAATCACTCGCCAGAAAAACAATCACGTTGGCAATTTCCCACGGTTCGGCAAAACGACCGAATGCTTCACGTTGGGTGAGTTCGGCAAGTAGTTCATCGCTTGTCACCTTGGCCAGGTTGGCATGCATGGCGATACTGGGAGAAACGGCATTGATACGAACTCCACGTGGACCAGCTTCAATCGCCGCGCAACGAGTTAATGCCATGACGCCGGCTTTGGCGGCGGCGTAGTGCGCTTGTCCCTCTTGCGCTCTCCAGCCGAGAACGCTCGCGTTATTGACAATGACACCAGTGCCACGGGGATACATATGGTTTAACGCCGCACGGGTGCAACGCATGGTTCCGTTCAACGTGACATCAAGAACGATCGACCATTGCTCGTCGGTCATCTCGTGAAGTTGGGCAGTACCACCGAGTCCAGCGTTGTTGACTAAAACATCTATTGCGCCGAGTTGTTTAGCGGCTTGAGCGATGAGATTCTGAACACTCTCTTCATTAGTGACATCACACGGAATACCTACAACACCAAGTTCTGCAGCAGTTTCGGCCAATCGACGTTCGTGTTTGTCAGAGATAACAACTCGTGCGCCCTCTTCGATGCACTTACGCGCTGTCGATGAACCGATGCCACTACCGGCGGCAGCGGTAATGAGCACACCTTTGCCAGCGAGCAAACCATGACCAGGAACATATTGCGGATTCTTTGTAGCGATGTCAGGCATGGTTCCCCTTTTGATACTGATTGGTAAAAAGTATTAGCGCGGAAGGCCGAGCACACGCTCGCCCAATACGTTTCGTTGAATCTCGTTTGACCCACCGTAGATGGTGTCGGACCGCGTAAACAGGAAGAGTTTCTGCTCAAGAGTCAACTCGTACGGAAATCCTTCGGCGATCAAACCCGCCGGACCCATAATGTCAATCATCAATTCACCAAGATCGCGGTGCCAGGTACCCCAAAACAACTTCGAGATACTTGCTTCAGGACCTGGGAC
>CAMDER010000201.1 GCA_945896935.1 Bifidobacterium breve
CGCTGCCATCAAACCGGTGAAGCCATACTGATTGATGCGGCCAATGAACACGAGCGCTTGCTTGAAATGTGCAAACGACTTGGTGTCACGCGGGTTCTTGAAACTCACGGTCACTTCGATCACATTCAGGCGATCCCGGCAATGCGCGAGGCTGGCTATCACGTGGCCGTGACCGAACTCGATGCACCGATGTTGGTCGAAAAGGGTTACGACGGATTCATTGAGCACGACGAGATGATTGAAATCGGTCAGTTGCGCATTCAAGCAATTCACAATCCTGGGCATACACCAGGTTCGATTTCGTTCCGTGTGCTTGATACTCCTTTGCTGTTTACCGGCGACACGTTGTTTCCTGGCGGTCCCGGCAACACCAAGTTTGAGGGTGGTTCATTTGAAACCATCATCAACTCAATTGACAACTTGCTGTTGGTCTACCCCGAAGACACCATTGTTTTGCCGGGCCACGGAAGTGACACCACCGTCGGAACCGAGCGACCACATCTGAAAGAGTGGATTGACCGTGGTTGGTAGTCCACACCTTGGCGGAATGGTTCGTCATGCAACATTGTCATTAGGAAACACGACAGAAGACGTGATGTCTGATGGGCGATTAGTAAGTAGTCGACGTGAAGCGTTGCGTCAGATTCCTTCAGTGCGCAATGGCTTGTCAGTTGCTTCTGTATTTGTGCAAACTGCATTGTTGATTTTTCTATCTGTGCACTTTGGCCCCATTGCGTGGTTGCCAGTTTTTATCTTGATGGGTCGGGCTCACGCTCAGTTTGCGTCGCTGATGCATGAAGCTGCGCACCGTTTGCTGTTTCGCAATCGCATGTTGAATGATTTCGCTGGACGTTGGTTGATTGGGTATCCGGCGTTCACGAATACCGATGCATATCGTCGTGTACACATGGCGCACCACCGCGAAGAATTCGGACCCAACGAACCAGATATCGCGTTGTATGCCAACTATCCAGTGAGTGCCGCAAGTTGGCGACGCAAATTAGTGCGCGATGCAGAAGGTCGCACTGGTTTGCGTTTGTTGCGCGATCAGTTGCGCGGTGCCCGCAGTGAAGTTGCAGTTGTGCGCCAAACGCTGTTCAAGATTTTGGCGGTGCAGGCCGTCTTGATTGTTGGAGCAATTGTTGCTGGATATTGGTGGGTGTACCCATTGTTTTGGTTGCTGCCGTATCTCACGGTGTGGCGAGTGATTAATCGCTTGCGCTCAGTTGCCGAACATGGTGGCTTAATGGCGTCTGATGATCGTCGGATTGCCACTCATTCGGTTGAGCAACATTGGACGGCTCGGTTTTTCTTGGTGCCGTTCAACATTGGATTTCACTTGGCCCACCATGTTGATGCCGGCGTCCCGTTTCGCAATCTGCCCAAGTACCACCAGATGCTGGTCGACTCAACGTATGTCACAGTTGGTGCCGATGGTCGGGGCTACCAATACCCCAACTACCGATCCCTCTGGTCAGCCCTCCACACCTAAATCCCCTTGTGATTCTGGTGTCGTTTTAATTGGTAATGGCGAATAATTCGACACCAGAATCACAAAATAATTAGCACTACGGAGATAGGAGAAATAGGGGGTGGGCTCTAGACTCGCCCTATGAGTAGTCCCCTCTTCCAGGTAGTCGACCTGCATGCCCGGCCAGCCACCGACGATCTCGACACCGTGGTTCCCGCCGACATCTTGAAGGGGCTCAACATCACGGTCAACGCCGGCGAAGTTCACGCCATCATGGGACCCAACGGTTGTGGCAAAAGTACTTTGGCCAGTTGCCTACTCAAATCATCTGAATACGAAGTCACCAGCGGACAGATTTTCTTGCACGGCGACGACATCACCGACTGGCCCACCGACGTGCGCGCCAAAGCCGGTCTCTTTCTTGGCTTCCAATACCCCCAAGAAATTCCCGGCGTCTCGGTGATTCAGTTCTTGCGTCAAGCACTCAGCGCCCGCAAAGGTATCGATCTGTCAATCCTCGAACTTCGTTTGGCCACCATGGACTGGATGAAGCGTCTCGGTATGGATTCATCGTTCGTCGACCGTTACCTCAACGAAGGTTTTTCGGGCGGCGAAAAAAAGCGTAACGAAATTATGCAGATGGCAATTCTTGAACCCGATGTTGCCGTGCTCGACGAAACCGACTCGGGTCTCGATATCGATGCCCTGCGTATTGTTGCCAAGGGAATTCGTGAAGTGCGCGCCGACCGACCCACAATGGGCGTCGTGTTGATCACCCACTATCAGCGACTGTTGGACGAACTTGCTCCCGACCATGTACACGTGATGGTTGATGGACGCATTGTTGCCAGCGGCGGAATGGAAATTGCCGAAAAACTTGAAGTCTCTGGATACGAATCGTTCCGTCCATGAACACGACTCGCGTTGATTGGGCTGCCGTCAAGGCCGACTTCCCCGTTCTTCAACGCATGATTGACAACCAACGTCTCGTTTATCTCGACTCGGCCAACACTTCGCAAAAGCCCAATGCAGTCATCGATGCAATGACCGATTTCATGCGTAACGGTTACGCACCAATCAATCGCAGTGCATATCGCATGGCCGGCGAAGCCACCGATTTATTTGAAGGCGCACGCAGCAAAGTGCAGCGATTCATCAATGCCCGCAGCGTGAATGAAGTCGTGTTCACCAAGAACGCCACCGAATCAATCAACCTCATTGCCCAAACATGGGGCCGTGCCAATCTTCAAGCCGGTGATGTTGTTGTGCTCACTCATATGGAACATCACGCCAATATTGTTCCGTGGCACATGCTTGTTGCCGAACGCGGAATTGAATTGCGTTGGATTCCACTCACCGACGATGGTCTGCTAGATCTCTCTAACTTGTCATCGCTGCTTGACGGCGCAAAAATTTTGTCGTTCACTGCAATGAGCAATGTGCTCGGCACCATTACTCCAGTGAAGCAACTCTGCGCCGCCGCACATGCTGCTGGGGCAATCGCCATTGTCGATGCTTGTCAATACGTTCCACACAACGTCACCGATGTCCAAGCGTGGGATGCCGACTTCGCAATGTTTAGCGGTCACAAGATGGTCGGTCCTTCTGGTGTTGGCGTGTTGTGGGGCCGCGAAGAATTACTTGAAGCGATGCCACCATTTCTTGGTGGAGGCAACATGATCGGTGATGTGCGCCTTGATGGTTTCACCACCGCCGAACTGCCTTCAAAGTTTGAAGCTGGCACTCCGCCCATCGTTGAAGTGATTGGCCTCGGTGCTGCCGTGGATTACTTGAGCAACATCGGTATGGCCAATATTCGCCAACACGAAATGCAACTCACCGAGTACGCCCTGAGCACTTTGAACGCGCGTTACGGCGATGAGATCGTGATTCATGGCCCCCGCAACGTTGAGGTTCGCGGAGCGGTTTTGAGCTTTGCCTTCCGTGACATTCACCCCCACGACATCAGCCAGATTCT
>CAMDER010000202.1 GCA_945896935.1 Bifidobacterium breve
CGTCGTACATCTTTTTCGAGAGCCTCGGGACTACGCACACCTTCAGCAAGTGCCTTTTCAACTGCCGCCGCAACGACATCGCAGGCTTCATCGAGCAGATCTTCGGCTTCGGGGGCATACACCCATCCACGAGTAATGATCTCAGGGCCGGTGAGCACTTTGCCCGAACCAATATCGACTGTCACGACGACGACAACGACGCCTTCTTCGGCGAGTACTTTGCGATCGCGTAAAACTCCTTGACCAACGTCACCAACGATGCCATCAACGTACAAATATCCAGCCGGAATTCGACCGGAATGATCAAGGCCTTCATCAGAAAGTTCAATGACATCGCCGTCTTCGCACAGCAAGACATTTTCTTTGGCGACACCCATCAAAATACCCAACTTCGCATGGGCAACGAGGTGTCGGTACTCACCGTGTACCGGAACAAAGAATTCAGGCTTGACGATTGACAGATACGTTTTCAGTTCATCAGCTTGAGCGTGCCCGGTCGCATGAACATCGGCGATTCCCGAATGGATCACCTCAGCGCCGAGACGCAGCAAACCATCAATTACGCGAGTGACGTTGGTTTCGTTTCCGGGAATTGCGTGACTCGACAAAATGACAGCATCATGCTCGCCCACTTTGAGCCACTTACTGTCGCCGCGCGCCATCAACGACAGCGCTGACATTGGTTCGCCTTGGCTTCCTGTCGAAATAATGCACACCTTGCTCGGTGGATAGTCGTCGGCTTGCTCGATATCAATCAAAGTGTCATCAGGGACTCGTAAAACGCCAAGATCGCGAGCCATGCGTACATTCTTCTGCATTGAGCGACCCATCGTCGCCACTTTGCGACCAGTGTCGACTGCAGCGTCAATGATTTGTTGAATGCGATGGATATGACTGGCGAAACTTGCCGTGATGATACGCCGGTCACGATGTTCGTGAAATAGCGACCACAACACACCACTGATTGAAGTTTCACTTGGCGCATAACCATGTTCTTCAGCATTCGTTGAGTCGCATAACAACAAACGAATTCCTTCGTTTGAAGCGATTGCACCGATTCGCGCCAAATCGGTGCGACGACCATCAACGGGTGTGAGGTCTAACTTGAAATCGCCCGAGTGAAGAATGACTCCTTGCGGCGTGTGCACCGCGATGGCGAATGCATGTGGCACCGAGTGTGTGACCGGAATGAATTCAACATCAAACGGCCCGATCATTCGCCGTTCACCGTCGCGCACAACGATGAGTTCGGTTTTACCGAGAAGTCCTGCCTCTTCAATGCGATTCTTAGCAAGGCCAAGTGTTACGTCCGAGCCGTACACCGGGAAACTGAGATCGCGCAGCAAATACTGCAATCCCCCAACATGATCCTCATGACCATGCGTTGCCACGCAGGCAACAACGCGATCAGCATTTTCACGTAGCCAGGTGAAGTCGGGAAGAACTAAATCGATGCCGTGCATGTCGGCATCAGGGAACATCAAACCGCAGTCGATCAATAACAACTTGTCATCTTGTTCGATGACCATGCAGTTGCGACCGATCTCACCAAGGCCTCCGAGAAAGGCTACGCGGACCGAAGCGGCCATCAGGAAACTCTCTGACGAGACGCTTGCAAGTTAGCCAAAACAGTTTTGGCCTTTTCGGCGACGAAATCTGCTGGCGGACCCATCGGCAAACGACATTGACCCACATTGAGCCCGAGCAGATTCATCATGACCTTGCTCGGAATTGGGTTCGGCGACTCATCGCCAGTTTCGTACGAGAAGCTTTCAAGCAATGTTTGGTTAATCGCGATTGCGCCCGCGGTGTCTCCGGCTTCCCAGCAATCAAACATGCGTTGATGATCGGCAGCAGCCCAGTGTGTAGCCACACCGATAACGCCCACCGCCCCAACAGCCATCAACGGCAAAGTCAATCCGTCGTCCCCGCTGTACACCTCAAAACCAGCCGGCGCTTGAGCAATGACATTGGCGGTTTCGGCCGGATTGCCCGCGGCATCTTTCAAGGCCACAACATTCTTCACTTCGCGAGCCAACTTCAACAGTGTTGAGGTATTGATCTTGCGACCTGTACGCGCGGGGATGTCGTAGACAACGACTGGCAAATTTGAAGATTCAGCAACGGCACGCACATGGGCTTCGATGCCCGATTGCGGCGGACGGTTGTAATAAGGCGCAACGACCAGCAATCCTGCGACACCCAACTTGGTGGCTTCTTTGGTCATATGAATTGAGTGCAACGTGTCATTGGTTCCAGTTCCGGCAATGACCGGAATTGTTACTGCTTCTGCGACGGCGGCGAACAAACTCAAACGTTCGTTGTCGGTGAGCACTGGGGCCTCACCCGTGGTGCCAGCAATAACCAGAGCATCGTTGCCATTGTCTTGCAACCAGCGCGCCAAACGGCGTGCGCCATCTAGATCGAGTGCACCGCTTGCGTCAAATGGTGTCACCATTGCGGTGATCACACGTCCGAAGCGGGCCATCAGAATGAACCCTCGGCAGCGCGATCAATGCCTTGCGACAAAATGAGGTCTTCGTGGAGTTCCATCCAGACATCGTGGAATGATCCGCACATCACACCGGTGAACATATTGTTTGCGCCACCAACGACCAACTTGCACGTTGAGTCGAGTCGAGGCAAATACGGCGACAAGCGGGGAACAATTGTCGCCATCGACGAGACCACCGGTTCAGCGCTGGCGTGAAGAGTGACCAAACGCTTGATGACTTCTTGGTCGTACTTGTCATCAGAGTGATCATTCGGAGCGCCATCACGCAACTGCCAATCACCACACAAGTGCTTGAACGTGTCATTAATTTCTAAGAACGAGTGGTAATGCGGCTTCAATGCATCAAGATCGAGCCCAGCAACATCTTTTGCTAAGGCTTCAGGGTGGGCCGCACGGCCAGCGGGGGTGAGTTGCCACAGCGACCGGGCTTCGCGGAACATCGCCATTTCTTCGGCTTGCAACTCTTGTAGATGCTGATCGACGACTGCCACATCAAGCGCCACGATCTCGGCCAAGGTCTCGCTCTTGGAAAAGCCCTTAATTCGTAGAGCGTGATGGGTGAGAAACTTGGGATCTGAACTATTTGACTGTGACCGTGCCATACGCCGTCAAATCTAGTGCGTCAGGTTCGGTGGCGACTTACCTATTGCCTGCCTTTCCTGTTACCTGCTGGTACAGAGTGTTATGGCGCACTATCGTCTAACCGTGGGCCAAACTGAGAGCAACGAGACCGACCGCATCAATCTCGTCATCATCTTCGGAGGTCAGTCGGCTGAACATGATGTGAGTTGTTCGACCGCCGCCCACGTGATGAAAGCGGTCAATCCCGATCGGTACACCGTGACTGCCCTTGGCATTGATCGATCTGGTCAATGGCACCTAGCCGAATCGGCTATGGCCGCGCTCGACCAAGGCTCCGAGGC
>CAMDER010000203.1 GCA_945896935.1 Bifidobacterium breve
CAACAACCGAGGTCGATGGAAAGTCCGATGGAGATTCCATCGATTGACGATGATGCCGGTCGGCTGAGCGAGGAAAGAACTGAGAACGGATCAGACAGTGATGGTCCTTGTGTGGCAAGCAAGAATTCCCAGGCATCATCCACTGTGCGAGCGAGTGGGCCATGGTGCGACAAGGTGTCAAACAAACCAGGCAATGCAGTCATCGGGATACGACCGAGCGAAGGCTTGAGTCCGACAATGCCGCACCACGAAGCGGGAATGCGTACCGACCCGCCCATGTCGCTACCTTCGGCCAGCGCAACACATCCGCTGGCAACGGCGGCAGCCGAACCGCCACTTGACCCGCCTGTTGTGCGGTCGTGGTTGTGTGGATTGCGAGTGGCTCCCCACAACAAGTTGTCGGTGATTCCGGCATGAGCAAATTCGGGAGTGTTCGTGCTTCCCACAATGATTGCGCCGGCATCAAGAAGTTTTTGCACAACCGCATCGGTATGGCGAGCGATATTGTGTTCAAAGATTCGCGAACCTGATGTGCTGCGATGCCCGATCCATGACGACGTGTCTTTGATGGCGATAGGTATTCCGGCTAGTCCACCTAACGAACTCTCGACTGACTGCGCTCGTTCGCGGGCTTCGTCGGCCCACACTTCGACGAAGCAATTCAAATCTGGTTGCACCTGCTCGATGCGTGCGAGTGCTCCATCAACAAGTTCACGAGACGTGACCTGTTTTGATGCGAGTAATTCGCGTTGTTGGGCGACCGACAGTGAAGACAGTTCGCTCATGTTGCTATCGCCTTGTCGATCAGCCGTTGATGAGATCGGCGTAGAACGGAAGAACTTGTGCGGGTCCGCTCACCAAGAAAGTGGTGATGCATGTTTCTTTCCACATGGCTAATTCGTCTTTGATTTTGGCGGGCGGACCAACGAGAGCAATATCTTCAACCATCTTCAAAGGAATCGCCGCGGCAGCTTCGGCCTTCTTGCCTTGCAAGTACAACTCTTGAACTTTGTTGGCGACGTCTTCATAACCCATGCGGGCAAATACTTCGAAGTGGAAGTTGGCTCCCTTGGCACCCATACCACCGGCATACAAAGCCAAGAAGGGGCGCACCATGTCGGCACACTTTTCAACATCGTCACCAGGAATCATCATCACGGTTGACGCAACTTCAAAGCGATCGGCTTTGTTGGCTTCTCCTGACTTTGCAAAACCTTCACTGAGGCACTTGCGATAGAAGCCATCTTCTTTTGGTGAAAAAAACAATGGCAACCAACCGTCACAAATTTCGGCCGATAGAGCAACGTTTTTCGGACCTTCAGCACCAAGGAAGATCGGAATGTCGCGACGCAATGGATGAACGGTCGACTTGAGCGGCTTGCCAAGTCCGGCGCCATCGGTTGCGGTGTAGGGCAGGTCGTAGAAGTTGCCGTGTGATTCAACCGGCTTTTCACGAGCCAACACTTGGCGCACGATGTCGATGTACTCACGGGTACGGGCGAGAGGCTTTGGATAGGCCTGGCCATACCAACCTTCAACGACCTGAGGACCACTGGCACCAAGACCCAAAATGAAACGGCCATTCGACAAATGATCAAGGGTGATTGCCGCCATTGCGGTCGCGGTTGGTGTGCGAGCGCTCATCTGCATGATTGCGGTACCAAGGCGAACATTGGTGGTGTTGGCACCCCACCAGGCGAGAGGAGTGAGAGCGTCGCTGCCGTAGGCCTCGGCGGTCCAGATGGAGTCGAAGCCCAGACGGTCGGCTTCTCTAACTGCTTCATCGGCACCAGCCGGGGGACCGGCCGACCAATAGCCGGTGTTGTAGCCGAGTTTCATTGTCTTGGTTGCGCTCATACCTTCAACGATAGGCGTATGAGGCGGTGATTGAAGTATTGAAAACTATTCAGCGTCAAATGAGATGGGCATGTTTTCTGGTCCGAAGATCGCCACGGTTGACGGCTTCCATGTGACGGTGCCGTCGATGCGGAGATTTTTCATTCGCCTGGCCATGATGGGCAACGCTTCTTGCTGTTCGGCGCGGGCTAGGGCTGCGCCTAGGCAATAGTGAATTCCTGATCCAAAGGTCATCTGGGGTTGTCCTGCTGGCTCGCGCGTGATGTCGAAAACATTGGCATCATTGAAAACAGTCTCATCACGATTGGCAATTGACAATGATGGTGTCACCAGCGTTCCTTTAGGAAACAGGACGCCCTTGTATTCAATATCTTCACTGGCGAATCGACCGGTGGCACGAACTGCTCCGAAATAACGCATCGTTTCTTCAACTGCTTTGCCAGCCAGTTCAGGTCGCTCGGCGAGAAGTTGCCATTGCTCGGGGTGTTCGGCAAAAAGTGCAATCGAACAACCGAGTTGATTGCGGGTGGTATCGGTGCCACCGACGATGACCGCTTCAACCATCATTTCGAGTTCGGCTTCATTAAGTTTGTCGCCGGCTTCTTCGGCAGCAATCAAACTGGTGATGAGATCATCGGCGGGGCGTGAACGACGATCGGCAATGAGTTGACGGGTGTACTGGCCAAGTTCGTCTTGGGCTTTGAAGATGATGTCAAGTTCTTCAGATGCCGTCGCATTGAAAATTCGCAATACGTCCTCGGCCCAACGACTGAATAATTGCCAATCCTTTTTTGGTGCGCCGAGCAATTCGCAAATGATCGGAATCGGGTACGGATCACAGATATCAGTCGCAAGATCGCATTTGCCGTTTTTTGCCACGGGGTCAATGAGCGAATTCATCACCTCGCGCATGAAAGGACGCAGGCGATCGGCGGCACGTGGCGAAAATGAAGGAGCAACGAGTCGGCGAAGACGGGTGTGAACGTCACCTTCGGCCGACAAGATCGATTCGCGTCGGCGTTCTTTGAGACGCGGATCGTTCACGCCAAAGGCTTCGGCGGCTAACGCTGCCGCACTGTGCCAGCGCTTATCGCGCAAGATGGCGACACAGTCTTCATATCTAAAGATCGGGTAGGCAAAGACACCCTTGGCGATCCAGGATTCTTTTGAAAGCGCAAGAAGTGCATTTCGGTGTTCTTCGGCATCGGCAAAGTCGAATTCGACTGCTGGTAGGTCGAGTTCTGAAAGGGAAATTGCCATGTCATAAACCTAATACTGTGCACCTATGACCGACATTGTCCAAGCCGATATCTCAGACCTGCCCCTCGTGACCGCCAGCTTGGCTCGGGCATTTGCTGACGACCCGGTCTTCATCTATCTCATGGGCGGAAACTACGACGAACGACGAGCCACATTGGCGTTCCAGATGTTGGGGCAAAATATTTTGTCGCATGGTTTGATGTTGACCACGCCGGATCGATCGGCGGCAGCATTTTGGGGGAGTCCAGGGAATTGGAAAGTCCCCGTCAAAATGGTGGTGAAAACTCTTCCGTATACGTTGC
>CAMDER010000204.1 GCA_945896935.1 Bifidobacterium breve
ATGTAGGCACAGATGCCGCCGTTGCGCTGAGCCTCGGCCACGACATGCATCGCGAGGGTTGACTTACCCGAAGATTCTGGTCCGTAGATCTCGACGACACGGCCACGGGGCAAGCCGCCAATTCCGAGAGCGACGTCAAGTGCCAAGGCACCGGTCGGGATGGCTTCGATGGCCATGTCGGTCTTGTCGCCCATCCGCATGATGGAGCCTTTGCCGTATTGCTTGTCGATTTGGGCCAGGGCCATTTCAAGGGCTTTTTCACGATCGTTGCTCATTGCATTGCCTTTCGCTGTTGTGGTGGTTGTTGCTGTGGGTGTTGGTTTGTTTGCCATAACTTGGACCGTACGAAGTGGGTGTTGCACAGTAGTTGTGCGGGCACCCGTGTGCGGCGGATAACAAGAGCGTAACTACGAACGAGTGTTCGGTCAAGCATTGTCGATACGAACAGGTGTTTGACCTGCTCAGAGGGGGTGCCGAGATGGCCGATTAGGACTGATTTGCCAGCCAGGTCTGAGCCTCTGCCACTTCGTCGACACCCATGGGGCGAAAAATCAGGTCGATAGCCATCCACAGAGTGTGGGTCATCGGCCACGTCAATACCGGGAAGACCAGTGCCGCCGAAGCCAGCACGATGGACAAGGTGAGCACTGGTACATCAGGTGCGGTGAAGGCAACTGCGATACCTATCGCAGCCATGATGAGCACGATGTTGAGCACCGAGGCAATCGTCATTGATCCGAGCTCATGACCGTCAGTGTCACGAGTGCGTTTGATCCCGCAACCAATGCATCGTTCGCCTTGTTTAAACCAAGAAGTAAACCAAGCGCTGCGATTCGCACAACGAGGACACTGTCGCAATAACGAACGGCGAATCATTTTGCCCGTTGATGGCAAACTGTTTTCGCTTTGCGTCATTTAATTAATTCGTCAACGAATTCGCTAAAAACATTGGCGTATCGCATGGCTTCTTCATTGGTGTGCATGATTGAGATCAGCCACTGCTCGTCGAGGCCAGGCGGCAGCAAGATGCCACGGTTGATTCCGTGAATCCACTGCGCGAATGCAATATCGAGATCGGTCTTTTTGTAATCGCGGTAGTTGCGAATTGGTTCTGGCGTCCAGGTGACGCAACCCTTTGCGCCAAATTGCACTGTGTGGGCAGGTAACCCAGCGTCGTCGATGATGTCGTTACATGCATCGACCAACATCTTGTTGCGACCAATCGCAGCAGCGGTTGCTTGAGGCGTGCACACTTCTGACAAAACCGCTTTCGCTGCCGCCATGCACAACGGGTTGCCGTTATAAGTTCCGAGGTGAATGACGCGGCCCATAGTGATTTGATCCATGTATTCGCGCTTGCCGCCGAAGGCACCAAGGGGCAAACCACCACCGATTGATTTAGCGAGAGCAACAAGGTCTGGTGTCACTCCTAGTGCACCAGTTGCCCCTCCCCAACCAGCCGTAATGCCAGTCTTCACTTCATCAAAAATCAACAAGGTTCCGTAGCGCGAAGTGATCTCGCGCACCGCTTGCAAATATCCGTCATCGGGCAAACAAATACCGATGTTTTCCATGACGGGCTCAACGATGAAACATGCGACGTCTTCGTTGCGCAAAACGCGTTCAAGTGCTTCGGCATCGTTGTAAGGAATCACGATGGTGTCATTCAACACAGCACGAGTCACACCCGCTGTCGCTGGCACTGAGTTCGGCCGATCTGCTGGACCTGCCACATCAAGTGAGGGCTTCATCGAGATCATCACTTCATCGTGATGACCGTGATAGCCACCTTCAACCTTGACAATCTTTTCGCGGCCCGTTGCACCACGTGCGACACGAATTGCGTCCATGGTTGCTTCGGTTCCCGAGTTGGTGAAGCGCCACATCGGCAATCCATAACGTTCGCCTAATAACTCGGCAACATCGGCATTGAGTTCGCATGGTGTCACGAACAAAGTTCCGTTATCGAGCTGCTCGTCAACGGCGCGTCGCACAACTGGGTTGATATGGCCGCTGAACAGTGCACCAAAGCCCATGTCGTAGTCGACGTATTCGTTGTTATCAACGTCCCACATTGAGGCGCCACGAGCGGCTTTCACCACAATTGGATGCGGATCGTAGGCCTGAAAACTTGAAGGAACTCCGAGTGGCATGACAAGCCGAGCTCGCTGTGTCGCTTTTTGCGAGCCTTGAGTTCGTTGTGCGTACAGCGCGATTTCGCGTTGCGTGATTTCCTTCGCTCGCCAACTAAGGCTGTGAGCATTGGTGACTGCAGATTCCGTGGAGGACACGGTTAAACACCCCTTTTACGGTTGCTGTCACCTTAACACCAAATATGCACCGACCATCACAACCGAGTTCGGATCGAATAAACGGTGCGATTTGCCGTTCGATATGGCAGAATAGGCACTTCACATGGTGGGCGTAGCTCAGTTGGTTAGAGCGTCAGTTTGTGGTACTGAAGGCCGGGGGTTCGAGACCCCTCGTTCACCCAAAATATACGAAGTCGCTGGTTAGCCAGTCCAAAAGTCGGTCAGATACATCGACCGAAGTGTTGGCTGATCTACACTTCTTCTTCTCGTTGCGCACCTCTAGCTCAATGGCAGAGCAGTGGACTCTTAATCCATTGGTTCTGGGTTCGAATCCCAGGGGGTGCACCATTATTTACCGCTATTTGGCGGCGATTTCGGCCGCGATTTCGGCCGCCACGCGGGCGTTATTTTCGGCCAAAGCCAGGTTCGCCGGAACACTGCGTCCTTCGGTCGCCTCACCAATTCGACCCAACACAAATGGAGTGACCGCTGCCCCACGAATTCCGGCAGCCTCGCAATCGGCCAACGCCTGTGCCAACACTGAATCAAGTTGTGCTGCATTGAGTTCGGCTTCAATCGGAATCGGGACTGTGAGTAACACGCCAGTTTTTGCGCGTGAGCGGTGCAACAAAATGTCAGCGACTTCACGGGCCGACTGCACTTGGTGTGGAACTTTCAAACCAGAACTGCGCGTGTAAAACGCGGGAAACCATTCGTGTTTCCAACCAAGTACTGGCACACCAATAGTTTCGAAATACTCAAGCGTTCGCGGCAAATCGAGAAATGCTTTTGCTCCCGCCGACACCGTGACAACGGGATAACTGGCGATCGCATCAAGATCGGCCGAGATATCACCAGTGAGTTCTGCACCTCGATGCACGCCACCAATACCGCCAGTCGCGAAAACGCTGACTCCCCCTGCTGCCGCAATCGAAACCGCGGCCGACACAGTCGTCGCACCAAAATCCCACTTTTGCGCAACGGCAACGGCGATATCACGTTCGGCAACCTTGCGAGCCGGACCAAGAATGCGTTCGTGTTCGGCTTCGGTGAGACCAAGTCGCACGACGCCATCAAGGATTGCCGTGACTGCAGGAACACAGCC
>CAMDER010000205.1 GCA_945896935.1 Bifidobacterium breve
ATGCAGTTGTACAAGCCACCGGGAGTCGCCGAAACGATTGATTGGGCAACTGCGCTCGGAAGTTTGGGCATTGCCAATCTTGATGAAGACAGTGTTCGCTCAACTCTTGGTGCCGTGCTTAAATACCGCGAAGATCAAGAACGAGTTGAAACGAATGGCATGACCGACCTCATCAAGGCAGCCGTACAACGCGCTCTTGGCACCTGAGAGCATTCGCAATGTCTGAAGTGCTTGAAGACAATTCACATGCCGAACGCATAGCCGTTGCATTTAGCCGTGTCTTGAGGAGCGCAGGTATCACCACTCCAATCGGGAATGTGCTGACCTTTGTCGAGGCACTCGGAAAAGTCGGAATCAACGACCGCGACAACGTCTATTGGGCCGGACGATCAACTTTGTTACGTCGCCCCGAAGATATCGCCCTCTACAACAAAGCCTTCGCAGTTTTCTGGGAGCGACGCGTATCAAATGCGGTCGAACCCGATGAGCAACTCATTCGCTTAACGATTGAGATTGATGATGAGACCGAAGGTTCCGACGATGGCACTTCTCAAAATGCTGATGACGACAGCGAATCGATCACCATACGATTTTCGTCTGTTGAAACTTTACGTACGAAAGATTTTGCTACGTATTCTGACGATGAGTTACAACTTGCTCAAGATCTCATGAGCAAGTTGCGCCTCGTCGGCTCGCCACGAAATTCATTTCGTATGCGTTCAACCTCGAAAGGTTCACGGCCCGATCTACGCCAGACCGTTCGTTCAAGTCTTCGTTCGGGCGGAGAACCGATTCGTCGACACTGGCAAGAAAATGACGAACGCCTTCGCAGATTGATCTTGTTGCTCGATGTCAGCGGCTCAATGGAGCCCTACGCCCGTGCCCTGTTGCGATTTGTTCAAGCGGCCGTTGCGGGTCGGCAAAAAGTAGAGGCGTTCGCGATCGGCACCCGCCTCACACGCGTCACGCGCGAACTCGGATCGCGCGATCCCGACAAGGCCCTCAAACTTGCCGCCGACCGTGTCGTTGATTGGAGTGGCGGAACGCGGCTTGGTGAATGCATACACAACTTCAATGACGAATGGGGTGTGCGTGGCATGGCCAGAGGCGCCATCGTGGTGGTGCTCAGTGACGGCTGGGACCGTGGTGAACCCGAACTTCTTGGTCAACAAATGCAGCGGCTACATCGCGTCAGCCACAGCCTGATTTGGGTCAACCCACTCAAAGTTTCTCCGGGGTATGCCCCGCTTGCTCGGGGAATGGCCGCAGCGCTGCCCCACGTGGACCATTTCGTGGAGGGGCATTCCATCGAAGCCATGGAAGAACTCACGCGGGTGATTGGTCTATGACGCTTCTGACCACCAACACCCATCGCAACATCCCACCTTCCACGGCAGACTGTGGTCATCATGCGTGAGATCCTTGACGACATTGACCGCTGGCGTTCAGACGGTAAGAAAGTTGCCGTCGCGCGCGTCGTCAAGATTGAAGGCTCTGGCCCCCGCGACCCTGGCGCTGCCATGGCCGTCAACGAAGACGGCGAAGTTGCTGGTTCGGTGAGCGGCGGATGCGTTGAAGGTGCTGTCGTGAGCGAAGCGCTCGCCATCATCGGAGAAAACGCCCCTGGCCGTATGGTCACGTTCGGATACAGCGACGATGAAGCATTTGCAGTTGGGTTGACATGTGGCGGAATCATTCGCCTGTATATCGAACAACTCGATTGGTGATCACGCCATGACGACAACGATCTATCAACAATTCACTGACTATCTCCGCAATGAAACTCCGGTCGCACTCGCAACAATTATTGAGGGTCCAGGAACTGGCGCAAAGTTGTTGGTCGCTCGAGTTGCCGGAGTCGAAACGACTTCTGGATCACTCGGACACCCCGAACTTGATCGCGTCGTCGCCCGCGATACCGCAGGCGAACTAGAAGCCGGCCGCACCGGAGTTCGCCACTACGGACCAGAAGGTCAAGCGACTCCCGAAGATCTCATTGATACGCCAACCGTTGTTGTCTTTATTGAAAGCTTCTCGCCTGCTCCACAAATGTGGATTTTTGGCGCAGTTGATTTCACCGCTGCGCTTGGTCGAGTCGCCAAAGTTCTTGGCTATCGGGTGACCGTGTGCGATGCTCGCGAGATCTTCGCAACCAAACGTCGCTTCCCGATGGCCGATGAAGTCATGGTGACCTGGCCGACTCCGGTGTTCGAAAAGCGTGGAAACACACTCGGCCCGCGAGATGCGGTCTGCATTTTGACGCACGATCCGAAGTTTGATGTGCCAGCGATTCAAGGCGCACTCTCAACATCGGTTGGTTACATCGGTGTCATGGGAAGTCGCAAGACGCACAACAAACGCCTAGAACGCCTTGCTGAAGTTGGCGTGAATTCACCCGAACAGTTGGCTCGACTGATGTCACCAATCGGACTCGATCTTGGTGGTCGCACACCTGAAGAAACTGCAATAGCAATCTGCGCCGAAATCATTTCCCGCCGAACTGGCCATTCAGCAACAAGCCTGAAAAACACCGACGGCGCAATTCATACCTGATCAGGTTTTTTAGGCGTCGACCGCAATCAAGTTGTGGTCGACGTGATTCATTGAATCTGGACCATCTGTCGTTGCCACGACAATGTCCTCAAGGCGCATTCCCCATTTACCAGGCAAATAAATACCCGGCTCAATGCTAAATGCGTGGCCTGCTTCTAACGGTAGAGAGTTTCCGCTCACGATGTACGGGTCTTCGTGGGCATCAAGGCCAATGCCGTGGCCCGTTCGGTGAATGAAATAATCGCCAAAGCCCGCAGTAGCAATGATGCGTCGTGCGACTGCGTCAACTTCTTCACACGGTGTTCCAATCGTGGCTGCTTTTACCGCTGCGGCTTCTGCTTCAAATAGCACCGCATAAGCCTCGGCGACATCGGACGCAATCTCACCCGTGTACACGCAGCGCGTGATGTCACTGCAGTAACCATTCATCGTGCCGCCGAAATCGCACAGCACAATTTCGTTCTTCTTAATAACTCGCGAACCCGGATGATGGTGTGGGCTCGCGGCATTTTCGCCAGCGGCAACGATCGCAAAGTTCACAACGTCATGGCCTTCAGCCAAGATACGTGCTGACAGATCGGCCGATACTTGTGCTTCGGTGCGACCGACTAACGGAATTCGGCCAGCCTGCAACTCGCCGGCGATGCGATCGACTGCAGCACCAGCAACACGCAACGCATCAATTTCGGCTTGGTCTTTGCGCATGCGCAATGAACCAATCACATCAACCGATCGTCGGTATTGAGTTGACAAAAGCATCGGCATGAGGTCAACCAAGAAGCGAGCCCACATCTGGTCACCCACTGCGACAACTCGCGATTCAGGTGTGGACTCTTTGACCAAACGAGCGGTGATCGCGACCGG
>CAMDER010000206.1 GCA_945896935.1 Bifidobacterium breve
TCAAAACTCATCGCGTATTGCACATCACAATCACATAGCAGTATCGAAAAAGGACTACGTATTGCTGGCATTGGTACGCAAAACATTCGCATCATCGAACATGATGAATCGTTCGCCATGAATGCCGAAGCACTTGAAGCGCAAATTATTGCCGACAAAAATGCCGGACTCATTCCATTCTGGATTTGCAGTACACACGGAACCACCTCATCTGGCGCATTCGATCCCACTCCGGCGATTGGACTCATTGCACAACGTCACCAGTTGTGGCTACATGTAGATGCTGCGATGCACGGTATCGCTGCACTCGCACCAGAACTTCGTTGGGTCAACGATGGTCTTGAATTGGCCGACAGTTACTGCACCAATCCGCATAAGTGGATGGGTGTCAACTTCGACTGTGATCTCTTCTGGACATCCGATCGCGCATCATTACTTGGCGCACTCAGCATCTTGCCCGAATACCTTCGTTCAGCCGCCGCAGAATCTGGCGCTGCCATTGATTACCGCGACTGGCAGATTCCGTTAGGTCGCCGCTTTCGATCACTCAAGTTGTGGTTCGCAATTCGTACCGACGGCACTGCCGTATTTCAAGAACTCATTCGGCGCCATGTCGCGATCACCCAAGAACTTGCTGCGCTCGTTGCCGCAGATTCGCGATTTGAAATTGTCGCCCCATTTACTCTCAATCTCTTATGCCTACGACTTATTGGTGATTCTGCCGAAAACGGCGACCAATTGACTGATGCGTTAATTGAGGCTGCCAACTCCACTCGGGAAGTCTTCTTCACACGAACTGTTTTGAATGGCCGCAGTGTTCTGCGATTCTCCATCGGTGGTCGCACGACCGAACACCATCACGTGATGGCAGCGTGGGAATTGCTCAAGAATCTCTCGTAAGATCAAACGAACCCAACAAGTTGAAACTGACTCGAGCATGAACGACACGAACTACATGATGCAAGCAATTGAAGTTGCTGCTTCTGTTCGTATGCGTACATCCCCTAACCCGTGGGTCGGTTGCGTCATCGTCACAACAGATGGACAAACTTTCACTGGGGCAACTGAAGCACCTGGTGGTCGACATGCCGAAATTGTTGCGCTTGATGCTGCACGTTTGGCCAACGCACAACTACAAGGCGCAACTGTCTACACAACGCTCGAACCCTGTAGCCATCAAGGTCGAACCGGTCCGTGCGCAGAAGCGCTCATCGATGCTCGAGTTGCACGAGTCGTGAGTGCAATCACCGATCCCGATGCACAAGTTGGTGGTCAAGGTTTCCGGGCGTTACGCAATGCCAGAATTAACGTTGAAATCGGTTTGTGTGCCGATCTCGTCAATGAACAACTCCGTCCATATCTGCATCACCGCACCACTGGTCGACCATACGTCATTTTGAAAATGGCAACAACTCTTGATGGTCAAACTGCCGCTGCCGACGGAACGAGCCAATGGATTACTGGAGAAGCTGCACGCGTTGCTTCTCATCAGTTACGCGCCGAGAGCGACGCAATTGTTGTTGGTGCGCGAACAGTGCGCACCGATAACCCTTCGCTCACCACGCGACTCGTTGATGGTCCATCACCACAGCGCATCGTGCTTGGGTCAGTGGCACCAGATGCGAAAGTACATCCGTGTCGTGAGTGGGATCAATCACTTCTAGAGTTACTCGACACTCTCGGAGCAGAAGGTGTTCTACAAGTCATGGTTGAAGGCGGAGCAACTGTCGCTGCTTCGTTCCATCGTGAGAATCTGGTCAATCAATACGTCATGTACATTGCCCCAGCGTTCATGGGAGGCAACGATGGCTCTCCCCTATTCCGCGGCCCCGGCGCCGCGTCAATCAATGAATTATGGCGAGGTTCGGTGAGGTCAATGCGCATGCTTGGCGCTGACATCGAGATCGTGATCGACAACAACTCTCGTTAGTCAAAGATGCGTCGGGAGGCCCGCGGGGGTCATCTGTTACGCTGAGATATCAGTCAAAATTCGTCATCGTCAGCAAATTCAGTTATTCGCGTGTCACAAGCACAGGTCCCTACCGAGTGGGGAATGTTTGCGTGTACAGCCTTTCGTGATGCATCGACTCAAACCGAGCACGTCGCATTTTCAGTCGGCGATATCGCGTCATCTGAACCAGTTCTGACTCGTGTACATAGTGAATGCCTCACTGGTGACGTCTTTGCCAGCCGACGCTGCGACTGTGGTCCACAATTGCAAACATCGATGGCACTCATTGCCCAAGAAGGACGCGGTGTTGTTGTCTATCTTCGCGATCACGAAGGACGCGGCATCGGTATCGCCCACAAGATCAGTGCGTATTCGTTGCAAGACCAAGGCCGTGACACCGTTGATGCAAATACCGAACTCGGTTTCTCCATTGACGATCGTGACTATTCGATTGGTGCGCGCATCTTGCGCGATTTTGGTATCAAACAGGTGCGCTTGATCACCAATAACCCCGCCAAGTTTGAAGGCCTTGAAGCCGAAGGTGTTGAAGTCGTTGAGCGAGTACGCCTCGACCTTGCACCGACAGAAGAAAACCTGCGCTATCTCCAGACGAAGCGCGATCGCATGGGTCACTTACTTGACCTACCAGAATCTGCAATCTAAACCTTTCGCCGTTTCACTGAACTCCTCCCCACATTGATCGTGATGTTGCATCAGCAACTCATATATCAAAGGAGGGCGACTTGGGTTTCGTGCTCAGTCTCCTCGTGGCGGTCTCGAGTTTTTTGACCGCTCCATTGTTGAGTCCCGATCCTGTTCGTGATTCGAAGCGTTTAGAGACCCTGGTCTTCTCCACAACATTGCGTGACTTCGTCGCGCTATCGCAGCGACACCCGGTAGCAGACAATTGGTTTGACTGGTCAACCGATTCATGTTCGGCACCACTCGTCGGAAGTTCTGGTCGAACTTTTGATTTCACCGAAGCATGTTTGAGACATGATTTCGCATATCGAAATTTCAAGCTGATGGATCAACGCTATTCATGCCCTCGACGATTGCCCCAACAGGTATGCGAACCTGGCACCAGCAATCATGGCAAATGGTGGAATAGCAAGATTCGGTTACGAATTGATTCGCGCTTTCGTACCGACATGTTGAATCACTGCGCATCACGCTCGCTGCTTGATTACTTGCCCTGCAAAGCGTGGGCAACGGTTTTCTATAAAGGAGTGCGAACCGCGGGCGGTCTCTAACGTTTGGGTTGGTCAGAGAGTTTTTCGATATTTGATCGACATCACTTCATTCATGAACTCTCTGGCCAAGCCCCACCCACGTTCAACTTCGACAAAGCCGGCGCGCTCAATGGTTCGTCGTGAAGCCGTGTTTTCTTCAGCGATATAGGCGACAACTGAGTGAAT
>CAMDER010000207.1 GCA_945896935.1 Bifidobacterium breve
GACAACTTCATGGCCGGGCCCGGCAAAGCCGTGTTCCCCCGCTGGTTGATTACAACGATTATTAAGACTTTTGCCTGCATACCTTTCTTGGCTGATGTGTTGTTTAAAGTTCTGCCAGCAAAGGTCAGCGTCGGAATTAGGTACTTCAAGTCTGATCGACCAGGCCTCTATCGACACCTGCAAATCAGTTTGTTGCTCCTAGTCGTTTCATTCTTCTTTGGACAAGGCGTGAACTTCTTGTTGTTGTGGTGGCTACCTACCCAGTTTGCACAATTGATTTTGCAAGTGTGGTTTGTGTGGCTCCCCCACGCACCATTCAATGAGACAACTCGCTACCGCAATACGCGTGTTCGTGGTTGGATCGGTAGTCACATCATGCTGCTCGGCCAAGACCATCACTTGATTCATCACATGTACCCGCGAGTTCCGTTTTATAGGTATCGCCGCTTGTTCCGTGAGATTCGACCGTCACTCGAAGCCAACAACTCCAGCATCCGCATTCCAACCCGCAATCTGGTCGGGAATCACTGAGGAAACCTGCTACTTCGCCAGACCAGATTGGGATACTTTCACCCCTACTTAAGTCACAATCCGTACTTCCGTAACCTCAGCCAGTAAGACTGCTTCGTATGGAACAAGCAATCGCACAGTTACGTCGCCTCAACATTGCCGCAGGTGTTTTGCACCTCGTGTCATTCGTCGCGATTTTGTTACTTTCAAATAACTTCTCGTTGCCAGTACAGGCGACATACCTCACCGACGCACCCGGCCGCGGCATGTTCACCGAATCAATCAATTTGTTCAACATCAACACTGGCTACATGGTTGCGGCCTTCATGGCGTTGTCGGCCTTCTTCCATTTCTTCGTTGCATCTCCGCGAGTGTTTCAGCAATATGCCGACGGGCTCAAGGCGCACATCAATAAATATCGTTGGATCGAGTATTCGTTGTCGTCGTCCATCATGCTCATTGTCATTATGCAACTCAACGGCACTGCCGATTACATCGCTCTGCTGTCGATTTTTGCAGTCAACGTCTGCATGATTCTGTTTGGCTGGTTGCAAGAGCGCTACACAACTCCGGGTGACGGCGACATGCTTCCATTCTGGTTTGGTTGCTTCGCAGGCATCATTCCCTGGATCGCCACGGCAATCAACGTGTGGACACCTAAAGGTCCTGCAGATTCAACGACACCCGGCTTTGTATACGGAATCATCTTCTCAATCTTCATTTTGTTTAATTGCTTTGCCATTGTGCAGTGGAAGCAGTACAAAGCTCGCGGCAAGTGGGCGAACTACTTACACGGCG
The DNA here is from genome assembly GCA_945896935.1 of Bifidobacterium breve. Taxonomy (GTDB): domain Bacteria; phylum Actinomycetota; class Acidimicrobiia; order Acidimicrobiales; family Ilumatobacteraceae; genus Casp-actino8. The sequence goes on from CAMDER010000207.1 coordinate 1,309, forward strand.
AACGGACCTACATCGTCTTGAGTTTTGTTGCCAAGTCACTATTGGCGTGGCAGGTTTTTGCCGGCGCCCTTGCTGGCTGATCAGCAATACCCTTCACCTATCGCTGCCACGGCATCTGTTCGCTTAAACTGAACAGACTAAGCATCCGATTTGCTGTCTAACTCGAGGTGAGCCGACGAAATGTTTCAACTTCTATTTCGTCGTAGGCCGAACCATCGGCGTGTAATAGGTCATGGAACCATGGCTCGTTGACATCAACTTGTTCAGTCCATGAGCGCCACGGGAACCTTGTCTGTGTTCTCCCGTCGACCAATCCCCAGTTGATAGCGCCAACCCCAGCTTCTTTAAAGACTGATAACAGATCAACCGTTGAACCAACAGAGCGAGCCAACCATTCTGTGCACAACAGCGGACGACCATGAGATGCCAAAGACTTAATCACTGCAGCCAATTTTTCACGGGGCTCATAGCAGTGAAATGAAATGATGTCACTTCGGTCGATGATGAGTTGATTCAAAGAGTTTTTTACGACCTCGCCATTTGTTTCGTATTCCCAGACCCCAACCGTCAGAGGTTGATTAACACCAACTTCGCGCGCCCAATCAAACACGGTCCCTACAAGTTCGGTAGCTGTGGCGATTTTTTCGTTGCGTGATCCAAGTTTCAAAGTCACTACATCAACTTGATCAGGCTCATTGAAAAGATCCCAAGCAATCACTCGGTCATCACTCTTAAAAAAGGAAAGAAGCTCCACGACATATTGCTGCAGTTCCGACCATCTTGAACGGTCGTAAAACACATCTGATCCCGGACTCTGAACCCACGTCGAATTGTGGAGAAATGGTTTTGGTTCTGGTTGCTTACCCAGTTTCGGTTTGGGATTCCATACTCCATCAAAAAGAACTGGAATAACACCGATATTTTTTGAGGCCGCGACGGCAAAAACCATCTCTACTCGCGCCAGAAAATCTGTCGGGGCTTCGGCAAATAACAAATCGTGAAGATAAATCCGCACCGTATTCATCCCCGTAGCGGCAGCCCAGGTAAGTTCCCTTTCTATTGTGCTGATATCAAAAGTTTCGGCCTGCCACATTTCGAGTTGGTTGCCCGCAGTGGATGGGGAGAAATTACAGCCCACTCTCCAGCCGACTTGCTCGCTCCATTGGCGTGTCGCATCTATTGACCAGCGATTCTCATTCACTTGTCTATGTAATCACCCTCACACGAACGGCGACGAAGCGGCATCACCATGGGCCGCGCATTTCAAGTTTGAAGCCACAGGGTTTTCCAATCTGTGCTTTTGGTTTTGCAAATAGTGAGCAACTCGGATACCGATAGTCACACGTATTGCTGTACGGTGCACTCATGGCCAGATATGTAACAACAATTCCTAGTTCACTGACTCAACAAGAGGCGTTTGCTTACATGGCAGATCTTCATAACTTTGCCAAGTGGGACAAGGGAGTTGTCAAGGTTGTGCAAGTTGAAGGCTCTGGTGCCGGCCTCGGAACTATTTTTGATGTGACGGTCAAAGGTCTTGGAAGATCCACTTCAACATTGCGTTACACCACCACCGAATACGACGAGTTCTCAAACATCTTGGTGCGGGGCGTCAACACCCTCTTCACCTCGGTCGATCGCGTGACGATTAACAAAACAGACACAGGATGCGAAGTCATTTATGACGCAACACTGACTGCGAATTGGATTATCGCCGCAATGAATCTTGTGCTTGGAAAAGTATTTAACAAAATTGGTGATACCGCAACACGCGGCCTTCGCGAGGCACTCGCCTAACTACAGGCAACCGAGACTATTTTGGTTCACGCCCTCATTTAATTTCACATCTTTTGGTCGCATGACCAAACGGTGACACGCCGCCATTGGTTTAGGCAACCCTTCGACGAACAGCCAGTTAGATCAGTCGATTCGCTGCCCTGCTCGTTGGAGCACCTCTGCAAGTTCTCCAGCAATCGGCATTGGCTGAGTCGCGGGAACACGAGCACGCCCTGTGTTTCCCGTTGGATAGCGACCCGATAACGAACCAGGACCTGCCAC
>CAMDER010000208.1 GCA_945896935.1 Bifidobacterium breve
TGCGCTGTTGGCCAGTAAAGCCAAAATTTCAGCCTGTGCTTTTGACTCAGCATAGTGAGCATGCTTTCGTCCAGTCGTTGCTGGTGTCGCAACATCTCCCTCGATCGCATGACCCACATGAGCAACAGACGGAGTTGACACATACACCATTTTTGAAATTTGATGTTCGATCGCTGCTTTCAGAATATTAATTGTTCCGTCAACATTCGTCGAATAAAAATCTTCCCACGACCCCATAACGCCCACCCGAGCGGCGCCATGAATGATCGCATCACAGCCAGCAGCGGCTTCTGTCACCGAACCTCGGTCGCGTATGTCGCCCGCAAACATTGTGATGTTTTGATGTGGAGTCTCAGATACTCGGCGTTGAAAACAAACAACTTTGTCACCACGCTCACCTAGTTGTTGCGCTACCCCACCAAGTAACAAGCTTCCTGCGCCAGTAACTAGAACCTTCATCGAGAACGTCCTGAAAGAACTTTCTGCATCTTTTGTGCCAATGCTGTGCGGTCAATTTTTGAATTGTGTCGAATATCAACAGGGAGTTTTTTCGTTTCCCAAATCGCAACAACATCTAAGCCTGCAAGGGCTTCACGTACTCGGGCCACCAATTGATCCGGCGCAGGATCTTCCTTTGCTTGATCAGTTTCAAGAACCATGACAAGTTGCTGAACACCTTTGTCGCCAATGCCGACCGCGGCCGCACGTTTGACGCCAGAAATCTTTTCGCAAGCAACCTCTATTGGGACAGGCGTCATTGAACCATCAGCCGTATGAATCATGTGCACCACTCTTCCTTCAATCCAAAGATTGCCATCACCATCGATATGCCCCACGTCGCCCGTACGGTGCCATATAAACCCATCGCTTTCAAAACGGGCATTCTGTTGGGTGAGCCACAACCGGTTATATCCAAGTGACATCCACGGAGCGCTGACGACGATTTCTCCAGTTTCTCCAATCGGCAATTCACTGATGCCTCCGTCAATTGCAACAACCTTGACATTGCAACCGTCAACTGCTCGACCAACACATACCCCTGAACCCTCACCCACATCTTCTCGTTGCTGAAGTGACAAGTCGGCAACCGGTAAAACTTCGGTCATGCCATAGGGAGTGTGCATTTCTGCTTGCGGACAAAGTCTTTGCATATGGCGCAAAGTTTCAATCGGCACCGGTGCACCAGCCGACATCACGAGACGTACTTGATGCAGTGAATTCACATTTGAAGATGCAGTTTTCAGAACATTGACTAATGCCGCGGGAGATGCAAATACCATCGTTGCTTGAGTCGCCCGACATGCATCGTCGAGTGCTTTGGCAGTCAGTGTGGCTGGTGAAGTCACATCCATATCAGCAAGGCCTGTCGTGATACCGAGCGCTGGCCCAAATAAGGCAAAGGGTGCAAAGGCTGCGACAAAACTGTCAGCGTCCGTGATGTTGTAGACACGTTGCAAGATATCTCGTTGGGCGCCAAGTTGACGATGCGTGTACCGCACACCTTTGGCTGGGCCCGTTGCGCCAGATGTAAACAAGATTGCGGCCATGGCGTCATCTTTTGGCTCAGGACGACCCAACCGTTTCAGTCCTTCAAGTTGCGTAGATTTTTGTAATGACTTGAGATCAATGAGCGATGCTCGCGGCGCCCAACGCAATGTTCGAGCGGCAATAACGGCCGAACGAATACCGACTACGTGTTGTACCCGTGAAGATTTCACGGCACTACCGAGTCCGTTCAATCCAAGTCCACGATCTGCGATGACTGTCACCGCCCCAATACGCCAACAGGCATATACCAATGCAATGAGATCAATGCTGGGCGGTACGAGAACAGCGACGCGCTCGCCCGCTTCAACCCCGTGCTGAACCAATCCTTGAGCAAAAGTTGCCACGCGTGAATCAAGTTCAGAAAAAGTAACCGACGACTGATCGGCACCATCATGAATTGCCAAAGTATTTTCGCGACTTGGATTCATAATCCGCGACCACAGAGATTCTTCAGGGCCTTGTGCTTCAAAAACTTGTTGCTTTACAGATTGTGATTGAGAAATCGCATTTTCTAGAAACGGAGCAATCGAAGTTTCAATGACTGCCAGATGCCCGCTGTTCGCAACTCTCTGAATCTGCACATCAGTAAATCTCTTCATGAGATCATCAGCAAAATCATCATTAAATACCGGGTCTTTTGCGCCCCACCACAACCGCACCGGAACCCGCAAATTCGGCAGTTGTGCCGCAACTTCTGCAAGATCAGCGAATGTTTGATGCTTTTCATTAAACGGCACATCGGCGACAAAGCCGGCAACTCCATCGCGTTGATCACGCCGCACATAGGGCGCTACCAATCCCTGGCGTTGCTGACGAGTGAGTCCAGCACCTGGCAGGTATGCGGTTCCGCGCACGAACAATGAAGTGTTGCGGGTCATCGTGCGATGCAATCCCCCACTTGCCGAAATCTGGATCAAGCGTGGTGCTTTGCGACCACTGGGAACAGCAATTCCGGTGTTCGACAAAACCAAACCAGCGACTCGTTCGGGATGTGCCACGGCATATCCCATCGCAATTGCGCCGCCCCAGTCTTGGGCGACAAGCCATATCGGACCGCTCATGCCAAGTGCGTTGACAAAGTCGTTGATATCAGCAACACGATCGCGATATCGCCGTGGCCCGACTTGTTCTGAAAAACCCATCGACAAATGATCGGGTGCTACGACACGAAATTTCTCGTTGAGTTCAGTAAACAAACGCGACCATAAAAATGACCATGTGGGATTGCCATGAAGACACAACACCGTCGGCAAGTCGTTGCTTAAGCCTGGACGATCTAGATAATGCCAACGATGAATTTTCCCATCGTGACTTGGCACTTCAACGATGTGTGACCACGAAGGATGAATACCGATCTCGCCCAACAACTGTGCGGACGGAGCGGACATTGTTACCAAAGAATTTCTGAAAAACTGGTATTTAAACCAGAACCAATTCCCATACACAAGACGCGTTGGCCGGGTTGAATTTGATCTTGCACGCTGGCCAAAGTGATCGGCACTGCAGCCGGGCCAACATTTCCATACTTCGGATATGTCAATGGAACCTTTGACGAATCAATTGCCAAACGATCGCACAACATCGTGGTGTGCACTTTGCTCACTTGATGGAAGATGTACCAATCAAGTCCCTCGGTCCAGTCAAAATCAGTTTTCGATGCTTCCCACGCATCAGCAGCAAGATCGAGACCTGCAACCAAAAGGCCGTGCGTATCGGTCGTCATGCGATCGAGGCTGCCAATACACAGCGCGTTATGTTCGGTTCCGGCGCGCCCAACTCCGCCAATGAGACGATGCACATTGCCGTGGCGATTCTT
>CAMDER010000209.1 GCA_945896935.1 Bifidobacterium breve
GGCTTATCGATTGCCGAACGTTCACATGCATTGGCACAGATCAGTCATCCTGATTTTCGTGAACAGTTGCTGTCAACTGCCGAAGTCTGGCCCAGCGACTAAGGCTGACGAGTCGTCATGGCTTATTGGAATCGCGATACCTGGTCCGCGTTTGATTGAAGCCTTGCCGTCAGTGATTAGTTGCGGGTGATCGTGACGAGCGGAATCACTCGTTCGGCTTGATCGGCGGTTACTTGATATTCGTCGTATGAAGGCCAAATGGCCGTCATGATCTTCCACATGCGACTGCGGGTTTCGGCTTCTGCGTCGTGATCAACAATTTGTGCAGTCGCCCAATATTTGTCTGAACCGACCTGAACCCACACTTGCGGGTTCTGCACCAAGTTCTCGAGCCACAACGGATGTTTGGCGGCGCCACCGTTTGATGCAATCAACAGCACCTGATCGCCTTCTTTTCCGTAAATCAAAGCGCTGCGATTCCACGCGCCAGTTTTGCGACCCTGGGTCGTGAGCAACATGCACGGAACGCCCTTCCAATCGTGGCCTTCGGCTCCATCGGTTGAGACATAGGTGTCGATGTGCTTGCGCACCCACTCGGTGGGGCTGTCAAGAATGGGCTTGGGAGGAGTGGAGTTTTGGGCGATCACGTTGCTCATAGTGAAGAGCGTAACCTCGTTGGGGTGAAGAGTGTCCGAAAGGTTCAGGTCAGCCTGTCGTTGGCGGTTTGCGGGATAGCGATCGTTGCTGGGTGCTCTGGCTCTGGTTCGGTGACTCCTCCGATGACCGAAGCTCCTCAATTGCCGGCAACGACATCAACGTCAACGACAACGACGAGCACGACCACATCGACAAGTACGTCAACGACCACAACACTTCCGCCCACCGAACTCACGACAAGTATCGGGACGTCGGTGCAGGGTCGACCCATTGATGTCATTCATCGTGTTGACATTCCTGGAGCACAATTGCCGGTTGATGATCCAAATCGCGTAGTGGTGTTAGTCGTCGGCGTGATTCACGGCGACGAGCAAGCCGGCCTTGATGTCATTCGTGAGTTGCGCGCTCTGTTGCCAACTGAAATTCCCGCCAATGTTGATCTGTGGTTATTGCCCGCAATCAATCCAGATGGAGTTGCGCTCAATCAACGGCACAATGTCAATCAAGTCGATCTCAATCGCAATTTTCCGTATAAATGGGGAATCATCGCCGAACCTGGCAACTGGGAATACAGCGGACCATCGGCTGCCAGCGAACCCGAAACACAAGCAACGGTTGAATTTGTGAAGTATTTACGCCCCGACATGACGGTGTGGTTTCACCAAGACGAATTCAGCATTGCTCCGTCAACTGGATCTGATGGACCGCTGCGCCGCGAGTATGCGCGACTCACTGGGCTTCCGTTGAAGGGCGTCCCGGGCGGCACGTACACCGGAGTTGCCGCAACGTGGCAGCGCAAAACTTTCACCGATGACACGGCGTTCATTGTCGAGATTGGCCCATCACTGGCTGTTGGTGAAGCACTCACTCACGCTCGCGCAATTTTGTCAGTGGTCTCGTTACTTCCCTAAGTGCTTCTGGTGGCAGGAATGTGCGGGAAACCGCACATTCCTGCCACCAGAAAAACCAAGGGTTATTGGGTGGCGAGATCTTTGATCCAGGCGGGTAGACGTTGCGGTCGACCTTGAGCGTTGATGTAGGCGTGCTGGGTTGACGCGGTTGACACGACTTGGTCGCCAATGGTGATGAGGTAGTTGATCGTGAAGGTGGCGCCCGTCGTGGCGGCCAAAACTAGATGGACCGTCATCACGTCATCAAACTTCAGCGGTTGACGGTATTTCACTGTGGCCTCAAGAACCGCCGAGTCGCCGAGGGTTTCACGAGAGTCGGCATACGACTGTCCAATCGACCGCAGATACTCGACGCGAGTTTCTTCGAGATAGGGCAAGTACCTGCTGTGATGCACAATTCCCATGGCATCGGTTTCAGAAAAGCGCACCCGAATCTGGTGGGCGAAGGTGTAGTCGTCGGGGGTCAAGGACGGTTCTTTAGCGGCGCGCACGGTGAGGACGGTATCTGAACCAAGTTGGGCTGGCGTCAAAGTGGGGGTGAAATTTAGCCCTGTGGACCCAACAATGTCAAAATATGTACAAATCGGGTGTGAAGGGCGTAGGGTAAATACCTAACGGGCACAGTGCCCGGCAATAGAGAGAAATGAGTACCACCGTGGCTCTAGGCACAGTGAAGTTTTTTAATGCAGAAAAAGGTTATGGATTCATCTCCCGTGAAGACGGTCCCGATGTGTTCGTGCACTTCTCACAGATCCAGTCTTCAGGCTTCAAGACCCTCCAAGAGGGCCAAAAAGTCGAGTTCGACGTCGGTCCCGGACGCAAGGGCGATGAAGCCCGCGACGTTCGCGCCGTTGACTGATCATTCACTGATCAGTTTCTGATTGCATCTGTTCTGAGTCGCCGCTGGCGACTCAGAACAACTTCAATTTTCCCGTGACAAACATGACGTAATGTTGATGCTCAAACGCGGTTGAAAACTGATTATCCGGAGATGTCGGCCACAGTTGCCGACAAAATCCGTACCAAGTCGTGGGGGCCTATTTCGATGTCCAAGCCGCGCTTGCCACCCGACACAAAGATGGTGTCCCACAACGTGGCAGTTTCGTCGATCACGGTCGGCAATAACTTGCGTTGTCCGAATGGGCTGATTCCACCCACCACGTAACCCGTCATGCGTTCGGCGGCTACCGGATCGAGCATGTCGGTCTTCTTTGCTCCAAGAGCAGCCGCAATGGCCTTGAACGACAACTTGCCCGAGACCGGCACAATTCCGACGGCGTGGGCAGACAAACCACCCTCCACAGTGACGAGCAAAGTCTTGAACACCCGATCTTCGTCAACCCCAAGAGCTTGGGCGGCCGCCTTGCCGTAGCCGTGCTCGCCAGGGGCGACATCGTTGGTGAAACTGTGCACCGAAAAAATGGCATTGGCCTGCTCGAGAACCACAATGGCAGGGGTTCCACCTTTGTTTTTTTCAGGTTGATTCACACTGTTCACCCATTCGAGGCCTTCAACTAGCCGAGCCATTGTGACACGCAGGTAGAGTACCGAAATCCCGATTTTTTGGGAAAAAGTACTGAACACAATCAGCCAAAGAACCTAGATGAGGCCGATCGACTCTTTATGACCGCTCAACACCCAGATTTTGATGACGAACAGGCCTACATCGATCATGCCTACGACTGCCTTGAGCGGAGTCGTACAGACGCCTTAAAACTCCGTGGTCACACTGAGGCCGGTATGGGCGGAACTTTTCAGAACCGCTTTGAACGCAATGCCATCGACGATGCATTAGT
>CAMDER010000210.1 GCA_945896935.1 Bifidobacterium breve
GAATTCGCGCATCACTGGTTCGACGAAGGCGACCTTGGTGCCCAGACCATCGAGCATCCAATAACGCGGCCCATTGAGCTTCACGAACAAAGCACCCATATCTTTGGCGATCTCGTCGGCATTGAGCGTGTCCCACAACTCGGCGGGACAGTCATTAATCATTTGGGTGCCATAGACATCGGCTTGCAACTTCTCGTCACGTGACATCACGGCCAGAACTTCGCCGTAGCGCACACCCCGCATGTCAGAAATGAGTCGTTGTGATTTTTCAGCAGTCATAGTGATTCCTCGCCACTCGTGAACAAGTCCAAACTAGTGGCATTTATTGTGCCACTACAACAGCGATCAGATCCTGCCGAGCAGGCCATACCTCGTACCATTAACTCCGTGAATCAATCCGTTTCCGCTCGCCCGCATTTACCTGGGCTTGATGGGTTGCGGGCTCTGGCAGTCATTGGAGTTTTGGCGTTTCACGACAATCGACTCAGCGGCGGCTTTCTGGGAGTCGACTTGTTCTTCGCGGTGTCGGGTTTCTTGATCACCACTTTGCTCATTGATGAGTTACAGCGCACGAACACGATTGACCTGATTGGTTTTTGGGGACGACGCCTTCGACGATTGCTTCCGGCCGTCATGGTGCTTTTAGTCGTCGTCGTCATTTTCTTTCGACTATTCGCCGACACTGGCCAGTGGATCATCGCTCGTAACGACGCACCGTGGGCGCAGTTCTACATAGCCAACTGGCATCAGATCAGTTCAGGTGCGGGCTACTGGGATGCATTCGCGGCACCGTCGGCATTTGAACATCTGTGGAGCCTCGCAATTGAAGAGCAGTTTTATCTGGTCTGGCCAATCCTCGTCATTGTTGCTTGGCGCATTGGACGCGCTCGTGGTTTAGCCGCACTCACAAGCATCGGCATCGTTGCATCATTCGTTGCAATGCTGACGATTTACGACGGTGGCGATCCGACTCGCGTCTACATGGGAACCGATACCCGGGCATTTTCATTACTTTGCGGAGCCTTCGTAGCCCTGCCAGCAATACGTCACGCGATCGCTGCGGGAATGCAAAAGTTTCGCGAAATTGCGCGTGGTCTCACCGCCGCACTCATCGCCGCGATTGGGATTATGTGGTTCACTGTTGATGGTCAGAGTGAGTGGCTATTTCGTGGTGGACTATTCGCCCACTCAATCGCATCAGCTTTAATCGCCGTTCTTATTGCTTCTTCAAGTAGCAGATTGTCCGCCGCATTCTCATGGCAACCACTCGCATACATCGGGAAACTCTCGTACGCGTTGTATCTCTGGCATTGGCCCGTCTTTATCTTCTGCACGAGCGAACGCCTCGACGTCGACGGCTTAGTACTGACTGCAGTCCGTCTGGCAATCACCTTTGCTCTGAGCATCGCGTCGTACTTCTTGATTGAGCAACCCATTCGACACAAGGCGAAGTGGGTCCATGGCTCACAAGGTCGCCGTGCCTTTTTTGCTAGCACTGCTGCTGCGATCGTCATCTGGTTCGTCATCACTACTCCCATTTCGACGAATGCCGTTGACAATGACGCGCTCGTAGCCGCTGTTGCCACGACAATTGCCGAGCCTGCACAACTATTGACCGCAACGACAACATCCACGACTTTGGTTCAACAAAAGCCCGTTGTTTCAAGCCTGTATTACCTGGGCGATTCAGTTGCCTACGATATGTGGCCGGCGATAGGGGCGATTCTGTCGGCAGCCAATGTCACGGCATTCTCGGGTGCCTTTGGTGGTGCTGGCATCGTGCCAACGGCAGAAAACACTACGCCCCTCGAGTCACTTGCCGCCGAACTAGATCGACACAATTCTGATCTACTCATTCTGCAATTATCAGTCTGGGATGCTCAACAAGACGACAGCAAACAACAAGCAGCACTTGATGATCTAGCCACATTCGTCACCGCGCGAAATCTGCAACTTGTCTTCGTTTCTTTTCCTTCAATCTCAACGGATAGATCTGAACCCGGACAGACAACTCTCGAAGACAAAGCTCGGGCCGTAGCCAACCAGTCTGATGGCTCAATCATTTACTTAGATCAAAGGTTGGTTCTTGGTGATGTGTTCACGCTTGACATTGATGGCGATGGCAACCCCGAACGCAAACGCGATGGCATTCATGTGTGCCCCACTGGCGCGCTGCGATCTGCTCAATGGCTCATTCAAGAATTATCGACACGGTTTGAGGGCATCACACCACCCATTGATGACTCTTGGGTCACTGGTGAATGGGCCAATGACAGTCGTTACGACAGTCCGCCAGGGGCCTGCGCTCCCCTATAGAAAATGTACCAATCTCAGGTTCGAGTGAACTTCAGATTCAACTTGATCGTGCCAAGCATGATGCCAGGTTGATGCTGCCAATCGTTTCCCTCGCCATATTCAATGCTGGCCAGTCGGTCGCACAACACATCCCACGCCACTCGCTGTTCAATGCGGGACAGATTGGCACCTGGACATACTCGTGGCCCAGCCGAGAACGCCAAGTGTCGCGTCACACCATGACGCTCAAGATCAAGATCAAACGGACATGCAAACTCTTCTTCGTCAACATTGGCAGCCGCAAAACGCAAGTGCAACAACGAACCGGCTGGCACAGATACACCTTGAAAGACTTCGTCACGTGAAGTCATCCGAGTTGACAATCCGTGTGTTGGCGAACGCATGCGCAAACTTTCTTCGGTGAACGCGCGCAACTTAGTGCGATCGTTGCGAACTACGTCAAATAGCCCGGCGTTCTCACATAACAGCTGCGCTTGTTCTTCAATCGCGTATTGCGTTGTTTCAAGCGCACCGATAATCATTGCGTGCACGATGCCGGCAATTTCGAGGTCGGTGAGTTTGCGGTCAAGCGCTTGGTAATGAACATCACATAAGAAGCTCACCATGTCGTCTTGTGGGTTCAACCGCTTAGCGCGCACGTGCTCGTAGATGTACTCCTGAAAACCTTCTAGGCGCCGAAACATTTCTCTTGCTTGCTCGGGAGCCAGTTCATGCTTAAGCCCAGTGCCGTGAACGAAGGGCGTCACGACTGCGTCGCCCCACTCGGCAAGTTGCGGGATGTCTTCAAACGGAAAACCGAGAATCGTCGCAAACACTCGTTGGGGCAAAGGCCGAGCGAATTGACTGATGAACTCAACTGAGTCGTCGTTGATCCATTCATCAATGAGTTCGTGAGCGAGTCGCGCAATCATCTCGCGGTGACGCGATGCACCAGTGCCCACCCACGGGTCGGTGAGTTCTTTGCGATGCTTGATATACATCTCTTGAGTCGGCCGCAATGTCACCATTGATGCCGTCATCAGATTGCGCGATGTCGTAAACA
>CAMDER010000211.1 GCA_945896935.1 Bifidobacterium breve
TTGCTTCCAAGGAGAATCGGCCTGAATCGGTTCAACAAACTCGGCCTTCACCGAATGGCTTGATGTCATCACCATGCGCAACGACTTCACCGTAATTGGGGTTAGCGAGCGCAGCGCAAGGTCTAGTCGCGCCATGGCCAATTCATCATCGCCAGAAGCAAGGTGCGATTCAAATATGAGAGCCCGAGGTTCAATTGGTTCACTTTGCCGTTCGGCCTGGTGTCGTTTACTCCGTAGTCGTATCAATAATCCAACAACAGCAGCAATTGAAATAAAGCCAGCAGTCTTGGTGCTGTCATGTGAATCAAAAATCTGCGGTGCGACGCAGGCTTCATCGTTTGTGATGTCTTGTTGCACAACTAGCGCCGAAGCCTGACGTTGATGCATCAAGCTGGCTAATGAAACAATCGGAGTTGCAAGCAACACATACTTCACCAACCGTTTTCGCCAAGATCGGCAATGACTATTGATAGGTACGCCGCGGCGCACAATGCGAATGACGTCGCGCAACACCGACGTAACGACGTAACTCACGCAGAGAATCGCAACAATTGCGAATACTGCAACAAAGCGATTTTCTACCAATGTCATGACTCAACTAATTCAGCCGTGCGAGTTGCAGTCACGGTTCGACTGCTGATTCCTGCCAAGCGCAACAATGTCGTTTGTTGCGTCAACCTAACCGTCACGGTGACAGTTCGTAGACCGACTGTTATCTGTCCGTTCACTCCATGCTGACTCAAATACTCTTCGGCTGCGCGTTTCGCTTTGACCGGATCAAGTAATCGCCAACCCAAACGCAACAGTGTTACTTGTTGCGCTCCAACACGTGCGGCGTTCTCGGCATGGTCTGCAGCTTCTACCCGTGCCCCAACAATACGCCCACTATCAATTGCCAAACCAGCAGCGACCATAAAGCACATCGCTAGGCCCAGCACAAAAGCAGTGACCACCCCTCGATCACGTTCGCTAGCCATATCATCCACCCGCCCGATAGCGGTCAATGACTTCAGTAGATGACGCGGCCATACTCACGGTGTGTGCACCCAATAGCGACAATCCGTCATTTGAAGTTTGGCAACTTACTGTGACTGTTACCGAAGATGACATCGAAGACTGAACATAGTTTGTGCCGACACGCGGACTCATGCACGACAATCCACTTGTTGACAGATCGTCCTCAACCGCTTGCTGCGCCACTGAACTCATACGTGCCTCAGACACCAAAGATGCAGCACGCGCACCCTGATCGGCGGCGTGCTTCAGTTGATTGATCCCTTGGCCTGCGCGGCCAGCATGCACCACAAACATCAGCATGATGATCAGAAGGGGTGTCAGCAAAACCATCTCTGTTGCCACACTTCCCCGATCTCTTTTCATCGTGACAACTCTGTCGTGAAACGTTCACGAGGTTCAATAACTGTTCGTCGAACCGAACTGGGGAAGAACGGAATGATCCGTGGGACGACTGCTTCAACTGTGATTGAAACTGTCTCGGCGTCGACGGCAACGAGAGCGACCGTAGAAGACTGACCACCTGCTTCAATCACTAAATTTTCCGCTGCTCGCTGACCACGTCGAGCCGCAACTTCACTCGGAATTCGTGCGACTGATGCTGCCGCAGCTCCTTCGGCTGCGGCAGCCCCAGCGATACTTGATGCGTGAAAATACAAGCCCGCCTGTATCGCCAGCATCATCAACAAGATGATGACCGGAATCACCAGCACCACCTGCGCCGACACTTCGCCTCGATCTCGTTGACGATTCGACACATCAGCCCAAGTTCAGATCGTTGGCCTTGTCGCGCACCTTGCCCGAAACAATCACGCCAACCGAAATTGCGAGAGCGATGAGTGACGCAGCCAACACAACTGTCGTTGCACTAACTTCTCCACGATCACGATCGATCTCACGCGAAGCCTGCATCCGAATGTTGTAGTACTGCCATAATTGCTTGAAGTGTTCCATTTTTCTTTCTCCTTGTTTGTTGTTGAGAATGTGTTTTACGAACCAAACCCAGTGCTGATCATCTGCATTGCTGGGTAACCGAGCAGAATCAAAAAGCCCATGAACAAAAGCACCATCGGCAGACCCATCCGTTCGGTTGCAGCGTTTGCGTCGGCTTCTACTTCGGCCAGTTGCTTGGCTCGCATTGATGAAGCTTTTGCAACGAGCGAAGCCGTCATACGCGCGCCTTGTTCGCCACCAAGTTTGACGGTCGCAGCCAGTTCGGGTAACTCATCAATTCCGATGCGCTCGCCTTCTTGAGCCAAGATCTCCCAGGGCGAACGCCGGGTGGCGCGAGCGACATCGAGGGAATCTGCAATGAGATGAAAGGTTGGACCATCTCCAACTCGTGACGCGGCAACTAGTGCTGATTCAATCCCTGCCCCGCCAGCCAACATGATCGAAACAAGATCGAGGTAGGCAGAAAGTGATGTGCGAAATTCACGTCGCTTCACTTTGGCTCGAGTCCGTAATTGCAGAACCGGCAACATGAAGCCAACCGCTGATAGGGCCAACGATGTGATGAGAAGTAACGGGAGGGGTAACGGTGAGCCACCGATTGTTGTCACGACAATCATCACGAGGGGAATTGCTGCGCATACTGCTGCACATATCAAGCGCTCGGTAGTGATCTTCGTTGCCGAACTTCCGCACACGGCGAGGTCGGTTGACGACACGGCGAATCGTTGATCAATTGTTTGCCGAAAGCTTTCGTATCTAGAGTTCGTAGCGTTTGTTCCGTAGCCATACTTTGAAAGCACGGTTGCGAGTACGGGCCTCCGCAACGACTGACGAATCAGCACACAGCCGACCCCAGCGAATAGACCCCACAGGATCACGACAGCGCTCGATCGGCACGACGAGCGATGAATCTCTGTGGAGCACTAAATTGACCGAGTCGTTGAAGCAAAACGAACGACACCGCAAACATTGAGATCACGATGGCGAGCGCGATCAAGCCAGTTGGTGATGCGTACGGCACAAGATACGTGGGGTTAAACGCAATCAGCCCACCCACAAATGCAACGACGACGACCGAGATGATGCGGACAGCGCTTCTTATACGAGCTCGAGCGACCCACACGCGAGTGCGCATTCGTACATCATCGCGACAACATTCTGCAAGGTTTCCGAGTAGAGAGCCCATATCACGCACTTGGTTTTCAGAAGCAGTAATCAGAGCCGCGGCTACAAAGTCGGCGAGTGGGTGATGAACAACGGTCGCAAAATTGCGTACTGCATCAGGCAAGTTTGTAAAACCAAGTTCGGCCGACAACTGTTGAACCGCTGGGCGAATGACAATAGGAGCTGTACTCGCCGTCACGGT
>CAMDER010000212.1 GCA_945896935.1 Bifidobacterium breve
GGTTTTGATGATGAGCGGTACAGCGTGGTGCAGTTTTGCCATCCCCGTCCATGGACGATGTTGGCGCCAGTGCCTTCTTGTTGTACACCTGAGAATCCGCAGCGGTATTCAACAATCAGTGCAGCCGACGCCCTCGACGAGGTGTTGTATCAAATCAACCTCATCGAAGACGCACGGCGTGTCGCTGATTAAAGGGCGAGAGTGATCAACTGCCCATTTCAAGTTCGAGACAGGGCATCATTGCTTCGGTGAAAGCAGCTTCGCCTTCGTCACTCGGGTCTCCACCCGCCAAGATTGACTTCATGTCATCGTCGCTCAAAGAATTAATGGTGGCGTCAGCCAAACATTCAGCAACTTCTTGTGACATGGTGCCTTCAGCGGTGAACATTTCAATCAACAATTCACGATCGTTACTTCCAACTCCACTGTCGTCGCCACCGCAGCTAACCGCGATCAGTGACACTGCAAAAATACTGGCCATAATTTTCTTCATTGTGCGCTCCTTGGTCGGTTACAGTAAGAAACCTTATTGAATCGTGATTAAGAATGCTGACAATTCGATCATTCTTGAGAGGGTCTTGCCCAAAGGAGATTTTCAGGGTGGAAACTGACCTTGGTCATTAGCCTGAAACCTGTGACGCAAGTGGATATAGGGCAAATTGATCAGATGTCCGAACTCACACCGTTAGCGCTTGCCATTGATATTGGTGGCTCAAAAATTGCGGTTGGCTTGGTGAATCGCCGTGGTGACTTGCTTGATCGCGAAATTGCCCGCACCGATAAAGATAAGAACGCCAATGACTTGTTTGAAATATTGGCGGTGCTGGTGAAGCGTCAGTTGTTGCGCGCTGAAGAACGTCATGGTGGCAAAGTTGTCGTTGTAGGTATTGGGTCGGCTGGGCCAATTGAAACCGATTGTGTGACTGTTTCGCCACTCAATATTCCGGCGTGGCGACGGTTCCCTTTGCGGGAGGCAGTTCAAGACTTGGTTGACGTCCCAGTTTTTGGCGACCTTGATGCGAAAGCGTTTGCTCTTGCCGAGGGATGGCTTGGTGCGGCTACGGGCGAATTAAATTTCATCGGCATGGTCGTGAGCACCGGTGTCGGTGGCGGCATTGTGATTGATGGCCGGATGCTTGACGGGGCATCGGGTAATGCGGGACATATCGGTCATGTGATTGTGAACCCTGATGGCAATCGTTGCGTGTGCGGCGCGCGCGGTTGCTTAGAGGCCGAAGCATCGGGTACCGCAATTGAAATGATTACGGGCCGACCGGCATCTGAGCCGACTTATGAAACCATGCAGCGAACTGGTCGCATGGTCGGTTTAGCAGTTGCCAGCATGTGCAACTTTTTTGATTTGAATCTTGCTGTTGTTGGTGGGTCAGTGGCCCTTGGCTATGGACCAACATTCTTTGCGGCTGCACAAGAAGTGATGGACGAGCATTGTCGCTTGAGTTTTTCTCAAGGTGCGCGAATTGTGCCGGCTCGCTTAGGTGACCGCAGCCCGATCATTGGTGCGGCTGCTGTTGGATGGCGCGGGTTGAATCGACAAACGCCAGCAGAAAGTTAGCCACCGATGGCGCGATACAAACGTTCGACTGGCCCTTGACCAAAATGGTGTTGCCACCACGAAGCAATCATGATGGCGAAAAGCCAAAACACACCAGCAAACATCAATGCAGTATCAAGCCCAGTTGCCGTAATCATGTGTGACCACTTCACAAGCGCGTAGTAGGCCAGCACATGCAATAGATACAGGCTGAGTGTTACTTGACCGCTGCGCTGCAGGTGAACAATAAGGCGGTTCTGGTGATATTTGTCGGCGACTTGACTGATGACGAGAAACGCAATAGTGGCTACTGATCCACTTGTCAAGGTGTAGAACAAGCCCCTCGTGAACGGCTGCATTGATGTGATGCCATGAATGACCGAGTTTGAACGAAAGTTTTGAAAATTAAGAACTGCAGAGACTGAGTAACAGAAAACGAGAATAAGTAAACAAATGGTGGTGATGCGACGCCATGATTTTCTGACGATCTCAAGATTGCGACCAATCACAATTCCGATGCAAAAGAATGAGAGCCACGGAAAAACTGGGTGGGTGTAGTCGATAAAGATTCGCAGAAAAAGATCTTTTACTGAATCAATGCTTTGTGGATGCATCCAGTCTGTGGAATGACCAAGATTTTGCCGATTCAACTCCCAACTTGAAATAGCAGCTGCAGTCACTGCAGTCGTTACTGCAAGAATAATTATTGAGCGCGACTTCCACATGGCGAAGATTGCGCTGAGTATGAAATACGCACCGTAATAAAACAAAATTGTTCCGGGCCAGGCATCATTGAGGAAGTAACCGCCGAATATCAAAAGTGCTCCTCGGCGTACGAGACGAGTGCGTAGTTTGCCCACTTCATGATTTTTTTCGTAGGCCCGCCGTGATAACAGTGCAGTACCAATTCCGGCAACGAGCACAAATGTTGCAGCAAATCGAGTACTCAAAACACCGGAGTACACATTAAACAAGCGATGCCATAGATCGGTTCCATTGCCTTGATCATTTAGATTGCCGTGGTAGTTCATCACGACCACACCGATCAGGGCGATAGCTCGAGTGACATCTAAACCAATCAGTCGTGATGCTCCGAAACTCGTTGTAGCAGCGGCCGGATGATTGAAATCATTCACACAAGTCTCGGCTCATTGGTGATGTCTAGACCCAGTCAATACGATCGACCGAAGTTGTAATGAGCGGACGCTGTACCTCGACTTGATCACCGACGAATGGTGTTGGATTGCCAGCGGGAATGAAGCACATGGACGTGTGCATATGCGGAAGTTCAACGAGTTGAATTCTCTGGCGCGAAAAATGGAATGGACTCAGACCATCAGCAAGTGGAGCAACCCCGTGGGCCGATCCACATCCGACCATGACCAAGGTGCCGTTCTGTGAAATCTCTACGCCGTGATAGCCAACTTTTTGTCCTGTTGTCACGGCGACAGTTTCAATGACATCGGCAGTCAATGCGAGAGATGTTTTGTCTCCGTGCCACAGCGAAGTCCCGAGACGCAAGAACCATTGTCGTTCGGGGTGCTGCGATTGCAGGTCAGCAAAATCTTGGGGTTCAACGTGGCTGACCCAGGCTGGCAATGATGGATCAATCGTGGATAGTAAATTTTCAATCTCGCGAACGTGATCTGCAGAAGTACCAGTGAGCGGAGGATGAATTGAAACGCCACGAACCTGAAGATTTTTCGTTTGGCATTGCTGAAGTAGTTCGGCGACATCATCAACGGCTGCGCCATAACGATTCATTGA
>CAMDER010000213.1 GCA_945896935.1 Bifidobacterium breve
ATCGCCTCAGGGTATCGGGGGTTGGGGGGATGGTGAGGGCGTCGGTACCCTACAAGGCGTTACTCGGGCGAGTGGCGAAATGGCAGACGCGCTAGCTTCAGGTGCTAGTGATCGTAAGATCGTGGGGGTTCAAGTCCCCCCTCGCCCACCATCTCATGACTGTGTAATCGCCCTCACCTTGCTGACGGTAGGGACCACCGTCAGCAAGGTACTCACATCGTGATCACGATGACTCGAGGGTCAGTGGACTGCGGATCGCCGCCGGACTCCGAGCACGAGCATCGCAAGTCCAGTTACGATCAGAAAAAACGCAACGAGTGAACCAGACGAGGTGTCCTGTCCAGTGGCCGGCAATAGCGGT
The DNA here is from genome assembly GCA_945896935.1 of Bifidobacterium breve. Taxonomy (GTDB): domain Bacteria; phylum Actinomycetota; class Acidimicrobiia; order Acidimicrobiales; family Ilumatobacteraceae; genus Casp-actino8. Next base: position 362 of record CAMDER010000213.1, read on the forward strand.
GTCGTTGTTACTGCTGCCGCTGTTGTCGTTGTTACTGCTGCCGCTGTTGTCGTTGTGGCATTCCGATCGGTAATGACGAACAAGACGTCGGCGTTGCCCGATGCGTAGTTGCCACTGGCGGCGGTAGTGGCTCGAACAACGCAGGTGCCGACGGTAGCGAATGTCAGCACACCCGTTGACGGGATCACAGTGCAGCCGGTTGTGCCAGCATTCAGCACCGAATATTGGATCGCACCCGGGCCCGAAGATGCCGCCAGGGCACTAGGGGTCGCGGGTGAGTCAGAGAGATCTAGGTTCGTGTTTGGAGACCATGTGACAGTCTGCCCTGTGAGAGTGAATACGATCGGTACAGGAATGGTATTCGTGTTGATGTTGAGGGTGCCAAGAATATTTCCTGACATGTCCATGACTGTCGGATTGGTGTACCCGCCAGCGACGATCTTTGACTCAGCGGGCACTGGGACCGCCCAAGAGTATTGGCCTGTAGCGACCGTTGTGATTCCTGAGCCGTCTGAAAGGACAGCTCGACGAACGGCACTTCCGGTACCCCAATAGATGCGATTATTGACGGAGTCCACCTGAACGTTGTTCACAGCGGTCTCGCCCTGGATCAACACGCGTGCTTGTTGGGAAGTGGTCGTCTCGTCAAGCGTGACTTCAATGATCGCCTTAGATGTATTGGAAGACACCGCCATGTACAACTTGCCCCCAGCTGCGGCCATGTCGTTTACACTGGTGAAAGTGAAAGATCCGAGGCCGGTGAGGGTGAGGTTCGTTCCCGACTCGCCTGTTGGCGACGACCCAGCGATGGCCGGGAATCGACGAAGATTCGTGTACTGGGTTGAGTAGATGAAGTTTGCTCCTGATTCGATTGCAATCCGCTTGGTACCGTAATAGCCGCCGTTCGCGATCAGACCGCAGTCTGTGCCGTCAGAGTCAACCGAAGAGATACCTGGTTCGCTACTCATTTCCCAGAGGATGCGGTTTCGCGATTGATCAACGGCGATTCGTTGGACGCCCTCCCAGGGTGCCTGCCAGTTCGTGGCGGAACCCGATGTGCAATCGACACGCATCGTCGTCAAGTTGGAACCGTCGAGGTTGATAAACGAGACCTGTGAATAACTAGCGAGGTTGCCGGCCGTCCTACATCCATTAGTAGTTACCCCAGCAGGAGTCGCACCACAAATCGGATCAGTGAAGTTAGTGGATGAGGTTGGCTGGAAAACCAACTTCGTCACCTGTGTAGGGGCGCTTAAAGGAGCGCCAGTAGGTGAGGCGCCGGCTGGTGTGGCAGCAAGTGATGCTCCGGTCAAGACGGAGATCGTGCCAGCCACGAGCACAATGTTGTTGATAGTTCGCGAAATGCGATTCATCGCAGGCTCCTTTTTGTAAGACTTCATCTTTTAAGATGAAATTTGATTTCCAGATGATAGCGAGGTAGCGCAGTTTGTGCCCACTCAAGATGATGTGAAATATTCGTTTGATGATGAATCCTCGACATGACAAATCTGAGAGATTTAAATGTGGTCAAACACTTAATCATCTGTGCACTTAGAGGCGGTCGTTAGGAATGGGGCTTTCCCTGGTGGCTCACGTAATCGCGATGAGGCAAACTGTTCTTTGAGACATGGGGGTGTGGTCATGGAAACAGTCGTTCAGGTTGCTCAGGGGCAATTACAGGGTTCGGTCGAAAACGGACTCCATATTTTTAAGGGAGTTCCGTTTGCGGCTTCCATTGATGGAGCAAACCGTTTTCGTGCCCCACAGCCACGCGAATCATGGTCGGGTGTCCGCGATGCAACGCAAGTCGGATTGATTTCGCGTCAAGCACCATTGCCGCCACCCTTTGGCACACCTTTGCCAGAGGCAGGTGCAGATTGTTTGAACCTCAACGTTTGGAGTCCCGACGTCACCGGCTCGTTGCCGGTGTATGTGTGGATCCATCAAATTGGACAGGTTGATGACCATAGATGTATCCAGGTCCCCCCTCGCCCACTAGATGTTGCCTCTGTGCGTTACGAAATCGTGCGCTACCGTGAAGGTCGTGACGGGCGACATTTTCATTTTGGGCGGATTTCAAACTGACTTTGCTCGCAACTATGCCAAGCAGGGTCTAGAAGTCAGCGACATCGTCTCTGAAGTACTCACCGAAACCTGGATTGACTCGCAGATTGAACCAACCGATATTGAAACAATTCATGTCGCTAACGCCTTTGGTCAACTCTTTAATGGTCAGGGGCAGTTAGGTGGAATGCCAGCCACCGTTGAGCCCCAATTGTGGGGGATCCCTTCGTCACGGCACGAGGCCGCGTGCGCGTCGGGTGGAATCGCCATTTTGGCAGCGATGGCCGACATTGAAGCAGGTCGCTACGAGTGTGCATTAGTTGTCGGCGTCGAACAAGAGCGCAACGTGCCAGGTGATCAAGCCGCAATCAATTTGGGTGCAGCGGCATGGATTGGTCATGAGGGACAAGGGGTTGTTCATATGTGGCCACATATGTTCAGTTTGTTGGCCGATGAATACGATGCTCGCTACGGGATTGATAGTCAACATCTTTCGGCTATCGCCGAATTGAATTTTCGAAATGCCAAGACGAACCCAAATGCGCAGACTCGCGCGTGGTCGCATCCTCCGGAATCGTTTGCCGACGATGATGTTGCGAACCCGACTGTTGTCGGCCGCATTCGTCGATCAGATTGCAGTCAATTGACCGACGGCGGGGTTGGTTTGGTACTGGCGGGTCGTGCCAAAGCCGAAGAATGGGCGTCACGTCGAGGACTTTCCATTGAACAAGTCCCGCGCATCGTCGGCTGGGGACATCGAACAGTTGGCCTTCCATTGGCCGAAAAACTTCAGCAATCGGCTGGCGGCGAATATGTCATGCCGCATGTGCGACGAGCAATCACTGATGCTTTTTCTCGTGCAGGTATCGCCGA
>CAMDER010000214.1 GCA_945896935.1 Bifidobacterium breve
ACAATGCCAAACAAACGCATCGCGCCTTCGGGGGTTGTCGTATCTAGGTGGAAGTTCTCGACCTTCAGCGGACCTTGCCACATTCCGTGGCGCCAATCGGCGTCGTATCCATAACCAGTTCCGATGCCAATATGCACTGGCAACAACGGTTCGACGTCAAGAGTTGTCACGTGACCATCGTCGGCAACAACACGAATCACGCCGCCTGTTGAGAAGCGCGAACCTTCTCGATATTCAAGATCGTGTTCGGGACGACCCAAGTGTTCAATGCGCCCGTCGGGCCAGATGCGCGTAGCTTCTTCCATAACCCGACTGCCATCAGGATTCTCTTGCATGATGATCATCAACGAATGATCCTCGAAACGAATCGGGGTATAAATCCAAAACCAACTGAAGGGATTGCTCACACGAATTCCCGCAGGTTCGCTTTCGCCAATCGGGCGCACACCCCACGAGCGGTCGCGCGTCCCCCACCAAGTTTTCGAGTCAACCGCAAATGTCTTGCCGCCAGCAGTCAGGGTTCCATCCCAACCACCAGTTTGCGCCAAGCGACAAGTATCAAAAATCACTCGCCCGTTTTCGCGAATGTAATGTCGTGGCTCTTCAAAAGCGGGCATAGCGCCGGTCCATGTTGCGTCAAGGGTGATGCCCCATTCGTTATCAGTGCAACGCACACGCAGTTTCTTGAGAGGTTCAATCACTTCAATACTGAGCGGCCCGACACCTGGGTTCATTCGATCGGCGGCATCAAGAGAACCCGATGCTCGCACTACGCGCTGCTGGCCCTCATGGAACACCAAAAGATAAGCGTCAATGACACCCAAGTTTGGATACACACCCAAACCACAGACGAACATCACCGTTCCGTCGTGGTTGAATCCGTTGAAGTAGTAGCGATCATAAAAGTTGCGATCGCTCGTTGCGACATGGCGCATCGGTTCAGATGTTTGGTGGATTGGGAAGTCGTCGAGATTTGACAGCATGATTGCTCCATTATTGATGGCTGAGTATTTACTAACTGTTTTAGATATTTGTAACTAGAGGTGCAACGTCGTTGGCGAAAGCTGCGATTTGATCGCAGAGTTCATCGCAACTTTGGGCTTTGAAACGAACTTGGAGTTGATTCACTCCAGCTGCAGTTCCTTCAAGAATTCTTTCGGCGATTGATTGCGCCGTACCACTGAGTGTTGCTTCGCCAACTTCAAACGATGGTTTGCCGACGTACAAGAATGGCGTGATGTGGCCGATCATGAATCCGTCATTGGCTGACGCGGCACGACCCACCCGAGCGCGCTCGTCATTCAACATATTCACCATTGATGCATCTGATGGTCCTTGCGGCAACCAACCGTCACCAATACGGGCCGCACGCTTGATAGCGGCCGGGCTTGAACCTGCGACCCAAATAGGTGGACGTGGCGACTGCGTCGGCAGCGGACGTGCTCCGAATCCGTCAACGAATTCATTCTCGAGCAACTTCGCGAGTTCAGGAACTCCGGTGTCAAGCGCTTTGCCCCGGCTATGGAAATCAACGCCAAGCAATTCAAACTCGGCCTGCGCGTGTCCGGCCCCAATACCAATGAGCGCACGACCATCACTCAAGTGATCGAGCGTTGCGAACTGCTTTGCTGCAACTCGCGGACTGCGATACGGCAAAACATAGACGTGGGTGAGCAAACCGACTTTCGAAGTCATGCCCGCAATCCATCCGAGGGTGGCAATCGGGTCGGCCCAGTGGGTGCCCATTCCGCCAACGACCGATTCGGGAAGCGCCACGTGATCGCATACGCCGACATAGGCATAGCCGTTGTCGTCGCAAGCCCGCGCCAGTCGACCTAGTTCTTTGGGTCCGGCGGTTCGTTCCCAGTCGGCCACGAAGTACGCGCTTTGAGCCTGAATGGGCAACTGCATCCCATATATCCGCCGGCCTTGCGGAACCGTGAACATCCCCCGAGTCATGGGTACACCTTAGGCGTTGGCCACATTTTTTCTGATGGCGTGTCAGAAAGTATTTCCCTGTTCAACCACCGTCAACTGCGGTCTTGAAGCCTCACTGCCGGCATGAATATCACTCACATTATGTGTCTACAATTTGTAGACAAAGCCAGTCCAGGGGTCTAATCTCATGTTGATGACTGACTCAACAACAATTCGCGTCGACCGCGACACCCACCGCCGTCTTCTTGATCTGAGCCAAAGCGCTGACCTATCGCTGATGGAGGTCCTTCGTCGAGCAACCGCCGCCTTAGAGCAACAGCTATTCGTTGCCGAGGCAAAGTCGCAGATGCAACGTTTACGCGCCGACCCTCAAGCCTGGGCTGACTACTTGCGCGATTCTTCGATGACCGAAGTCGCCGACGGGGTCAATTGATGGATCTCATCGACAGCATTTGGCTCGTCGACTTTGGGCCCAACTTTCCGGCAGAACCTGGCCACAAACGGCCGGCTCTCGTTGTCGGTCCAGCCGATGGTTTCGCCGATTTTCTGGGCAATGTTTTTGTTGTTCCGTTTACGACGAGTCGACGAGATTTGAACTTTCACGTTGAAGTTGAACCCGGTGTTGACTCAGGTATTTCAGAGATCAGTTACGCCCAATGCGAACAGTTGCGTTCAATCAGTAAACGACGACTCGTACATCCACTCGGTGTCGTTGATATTGAAGCCCGTTTCAAGGTTCGCCGGGTCCTACGGATGTTGCTCAACTTCACGTAGACCCAAAATTATTTGCGGGTGAGTTTTTCGGCGAGCCCGAATAATTGAGTGATCAACACCGCAACTAACACTGACGTCGTCGCGACGGTCCAAATCATTCCGTAGTCAAGGCGGCCCCGTGATTCGTTCAGCAAGTTGCCAAGCCCGTTACCCGTTGCCAAATACTCAGCAATCATCACACCAAGCAGGGCGCGCGGCGCGGCCAATCGGGCCGCTGTCACCATTGCCGGAACCGCACCAGGTAAACCGACAAATCGCAGAGTCTTCAAGCGTCCACCACCGCTGACGCGTACAACATCGATGGCCGCGGGAGACGTTGTCGCCAGCGCTTGTGAAATCGTCACAAATGACGGGAAAAATGTCACCGAAACACACACCACAACTGTTGCCAAAATGCTTCGGCCAAAAACCAAAACGATCAATGGTGTCAGTGCTGGTAAGGGCATCGTCTGCGAGACCAAAGCAAACGGCAATACTGCTCGACCAAGCGTCGGTCGCAGACTCAAAATAACTGCCAGCAACAATGCTGCTGCTAATCCACACAGCAACCCAATCAATGCCAACGGCAAAGTCTCGCT
>CAMDER010000215.1 GCA_945896935.1 Bifidobacterium breve
CCAAGATTCGTTAGCAAAGATCACTCCACCTATTTCGGATGGAACGTCGATGGTCGGCATCCACATCGTGATCGTACGATTGGTGTTGAGTGGCCAGTACACCTGATCTTGGTGCCAGGGAGTGAATCCGCCTCCAGGCTCTTTGTAGAGCGCTTGGTCGTGATACAAACGGACGCCATCAACTCCGAGCAATTCTGCGGCAACGCGAGCGAATCGTTGAGCGAAAACGAATTCTTTTACTTTGTCACTGTGATTGCACAACGCAGCCGACTGAATGAAAGCCTTCCCGTAAGTGTCACGTTCTTCAATCGGTCGTTTATCCCACCGACGTTCCATCGTTGCTTCATCAATGGCATTTTTGTAGACAGCAATCTCATCACGACTTGCAAGATCGCGCACAACACAATGGCCATTTTGAGCAAAACTTTGACGAGTTTCATCGGACAATCCGTATGGAGACTGGAGCGCGGTGTTGTTCACTGCAAATCCTCACAAATCGATCATCGGGTATTGCTGATCATTTTGCATCGGTGTCCCTGTTAAATCTTGAGCATTGTCAAAGCGTTTCGCGTGATTGCCGATGTACTGAACAATGTAGGCCTTGCGAACATGCGCCGAAACGTTCGGACCAGTCAGATGTGGAGTGAGGCTGCTGAAGACCACAGCACCTCCGGCTTTGACGGGGGCGGCAACTGCTGCGACGGGGGGTTCTTCGAATGCCTCCCAGCCAAGTGGCTCAACATAGTTATGAACCAATGTGCCGTGCCGTTGTAAACCCGGGGCAACCCACGGACAGCCAGATTCAATCGTGGCATCGGTGAGTGCGATCCACACTGTGAGATAGTTTTCGGGAGACACGAAGGTGTAGCCATTGTCTTGGTGCCAGGGAAAACGGCGCGGCTTCTCGTTTTCTTTATAGACGGCTTGGTCGTGATACAAACGAGCTTGTGTCCCGATGATGTCGTGAGCGACCTCTGAGATCGGAGAATTCAAGACTGCATTTCGCAGCACGGATGACTTGAGAGCCAAGTGAGGAGCAAACGCAATGGCACCTCGTTCAGCAATGAACATGCGCTCGTCGGGGAGCAACTTCATGAACTCGTTGGCTTCGCGGTAGCCCTCGTCAGTTTCGGTAGTTATTTGTTCAACCTGCAGTGGGGTCAGTAAATCATCAACGATAAAAAATCCGTCGGTGCAATAACTCGCCCACTGGTCGCTAGTGACTCGTACAGGGTTGGCGGGCCGTTGATAGCTCGAGTCCCAATCGAAATCATAAGATCGTGGATGAATCTTGAGCACGATTCATCTTGCCACCCATCAGACACTGGTTTGTGACTGAAGTCGGTCCTTGCCAGGGAGTCTTTGGACTCTAAATCAGGCGTTGGACCCTTGGGCGAGGCAAAATAGACCAGGACAAAGGACGACTGATGGATTTCACCTGGACACCCGAGCAAGAGGCCTTACGCGAAGAAGCCCGCGAGATGGCGGCTCATGCGGTTGTCACGTACGGGAGAGCTAACGATTCATGGATCAATGGCTGGTCGAAGGAGTTCGCACTCGAATTGGGTGCCAAGGGTTGGATCGGACTGACGTGGCCTGCTGAATTTGGAGGTGGTGGTCGTCCAGCCATCGATCGATTGATCATTGGTGAAGAACTCATTAAAGCGGGAGCGCCTATTGGTTCGATGTGGTTTGCCGATCGCCAAATGGGTCCGACATTGATCGCTTATGGTCGTGAAGATCAGCAAGCCGAATTCCTTCCGCAAATTCTGACGGGTGAATCAACGTGGTGCATTGGTATGTCTGAACCGAACGCTGGCTCTGACTTGGCGTCGCTGAAAACCCAAGCGGTTCGTGATGGTGATAACTGGGTGATTAACGGTCAGAAGATTTGGACCAGCTTTGGCGAAGTCGCGGACTATTGCTATCTGATCTGCCGCACCTCAACAGACGGGCCGCCGCACGCTGGTATTAGCGAAATTATTGTTCCAATGAATACGCCCGGAATTGAAGTTCGGCCGATTAAAGACATGACAACGAATCGTCATTTCTGCGAAGTCTTTTTCACCGATGTGCGCGTGCCAGTTATCAATCTGGTCGGAGTTGAAGGAAACGCTTTCAAGCAGACGATGCGGCAACTTGAGCACGAGCGGGGTGGCATTGATCGTTTGGTCTCTAATTACGCGTTGTATGTGATCGCGCGTGATCGCGCAGATACATCCGATCCGAGAGTTCGCCAAGAAATTGCTCGTCTCGAGATGAAGTATCGCATCGGGCGCATCTTGGTGATTCGTGAAGTATTGCGTCAAGCACCTGCTGGGTTCTCTGCTGCTACTAAATGTTTCTGTACTGAACACGAATGGGATGTTGCGCAATTTGTGATGCAAACGCTTGGGCCCGAGGCAACATTGTGGGATCAAACCTCGCAAGGTTTTGCCTACGCTCCTGGCTACACCATTATGGGTGGAACCTCAAACGTGATGCGCAACATCTTGGGTGAAAGAGTCTTGTCGCTTCCCAAGTGATTGCCGATATCAATCGTTGATATACGGTTGCATGCACGTAGTTCTGATCTTGAGGGGGAGTCATGTCGAAGCGATCTGCAGATTTGAGAAAACGTTTAGATGCTGGTGAATCGGTATTGATGCCCGGAGTTTGGGATCCGCTCTCGGCCCGCATCGTGCAAAATGCCGGATTCTCGACGGCATTTATTTCTGGCTTTGCAGTGTCAGGTACTTTGCTCGGTCGTCCAGATGTTGGTTACCTCACGCAAACTGAAATGGCCGAAGTGGCGCAGCGAGTGTGCTCTGCGGTACCAGATCTGAATTTGGTTGTCGACGCCGACACTGGTTACGGCGATCCAATGACGGTACGACGTACTGTCGAACTCTGGGAACACGCCGGAGCTGCAGGTCTCTTTTTGGAAGATCAAGTGTGGCCCAAAAGATGTGGTCATATGGATGGAAAACAAGTTGTTGATCGAGAAGACTGGCTCGCGAAACTGCGGGCGGCGTGCGATCATCGCGAGCACTTGCACGTCACGGCGCGCACCGATGCTCGAGCCGTCATCTCATTAAACGAAGCAATTGAACGCGCCAAAATGGCACGCGATACCGGAGTTGATGCATTGTTTGTCGAAGCACCCGAAAGCGTTGCAGACATGGAAGCGATCGCCACGGCTCTGCCCGACATCACCTTGGTAGCAAACATGGTTGAGAAGGGTAAAACGCCATTACTCACCCCTGCAGAATTAGCCGCACTTGGCTTTCGTTTGGTGGTCTCGCC
>CAMDER010000216.1 GCA_945896935.1 Bifidobacterium breve
TTCACGCTGGTGTGCCCCGACCAAATCGAGAATGACGATCCTTCGTTAAACGAATGTCGGAACACCAAGAGAATCGGAATGAACATGAAGAGCATGACAAGCGTGACCCATGTGGCCATCAGCCACTTCATACCGTCCATCAGACGAGCTCGACCGGGCACAGAACGACGTACGTTCGCCAATGTGCGCTGATGGATGGATCGACGCACAGACTGAGTCAGCGGCTGCAACGCACGAATCACCCACGGAATAATCCATACGATGGCAGCACCGGTCACGAGTGCAACCAGCACCGCACCAATCATCAAAATTGCCATAGCCGAACCGAGCGGCCAGTTCTGCGCCTGCGAGAACTGCGAGGCAATCATTGAGCCGATCATGTTGCCTTTAGCGCCACCGAGAACCGTTGCGGTGACGTAGTCGCCGCACATCGGAATGAAGGTCAACAAAACACCAGCCACAATGCCTGGACCAGCGAGAGGCAAAGTCACTCCGAAGAACGTTGCCAAACGACCAGCACCCAAGTCTTTGCTTGCTTCACGCATCCGAACATCGATGCGGTCGAGGGCTACGAACAGCGGCAAGATCATAAAACCCAAATAGTTATAAACAATGGCGATCTGAACTGCTGTTTGAGTTTCGAGCAATTGAATACCACGATCACCAACCAGACCAATGTCTGAGAGCCAACGTGAAAACTCGCCATTTGGCGCGAGAGGTATTCGCCATGCCACAGTGCGAATCAAGAACGAGGTGAAACTCGGAATAACCACCAAAGCCAAAATGACGACTTTCCACTTTTCGCTGACTTTAAAGGCCGCGAAATAAGCCACGGGTAAACCGATCAGCAAACACATCAAAGTTGCGACAATTGAAATTCGTAAAGTCGATTTAAACGTCTTAAAGAATGTGTCGTCAAAAACTTCTGAGTAATTACCTGTTGTCAACTTGCTTAAATCAACTGGCAACAGTCGAGTCGTATCTTTCGTTCCAAACGAATAGACAACGATGAAAGCAATCGGGATAACAAAAAACAGCAGGTACCAAATGATCGACGGGATGGCGAGGGCAAACTTTGGCCCTCGCCATCGTCGTCGATCAGAAGAAGTAACCGCTGTAGTCAACCTCGATCAGGCTCCGGCCTTGGCCTTCATCTTGTTGATGATGTCAACTTGACGATCAATTGCTGAAGTGATTTCTTGGGTTGACATAGTTGCCACCTGGGACTCATCAAAGAAGATCATGTCGCCAAATTCAAGGTCGGGTGCGAGCTCGGAAATCAAGGTTGGCATTTCTTTCATGCCGGTGTGATAACCGTGATACGCCAAGTCTTGAATTGAGATTTCTGGAATAAGGTCCCAGTTAATCCACGCGTGAGCGGCCTCGGCGTTCGGTGCACCGGCGGCGATGCAATAGTTATCCATCCACAATTCGGTGGTCGGTGTACCGAGGGCCCACTTCCACACGGTCGGGTCTCCGCCTGCTTCGGCGATACGGAAGTACGCCTGACGAGCATCACCGTTCCATGCCATCGACAAGGCGTAGGCACCTTCGGCAATTGCGGTGCTTGGGTAGCTATCAAACTTCTTGATGTGTTGAGCTAGCTCATCAACCAAGAAAGCCTCACACGCGTCGAGGTCGGCGGTGTCGGTTCCGTTCCAGTCTTTGCCATTGGCCCAGCACCAAGCACCCCACAAGTTCGGACCGGTGTCGATCACTGAACAGTTTCCGCTGGCTTCGCCCATGCATGCATCAAAGAAGTCCTGCCAGGTCACGAGGTCTTTGGTGATGACGGTGCTGTCCCACATGAATCCGGTTGTTCCCCAGTTCTTGCACACCGAATACTCGTTATTGGGATCCCATTCTTGGGCCAAATAATTCGGGTCGACGTTCACCATGTTCGGGATCAACGACGTGTCGAACTTCTGGATCAGACCTTTTTCAATCATCTGCGGAATGTAGGGACCAGTCGGAACGACGATGTCGAATCCGCTGTTTCCACCCGAGGTAGCCAACTTGGTGATGAGGTCTTCGTTGCTGTTGAAGTAGTCAACCTTCATCGAAACACCGATGGCGTCTTCGGCTTGCTGACCGACCAACAGCGGGTCGTTGTAATCGCCCCAGGTGTACATCGCAAGAGTTCCAGTAGCTGCGTTAATCACGCGGCTCCATTCACCTGATGCCAAAGTTGAACCAGCAGGAGCGTCAGTGGTGTCGCTACCTTCGGTTGTCGGGGCCGACGTTCCACCGTCGTCGCCACCACACGCGGCGACAACAATGGCCAAACCAGCGGCAGCTGAACCCATTTTGAAGATGGCGCGACGCGTCAACTTCTCGTGAAAGCTCTCTGGCGCCAACATTCGCAACTGCGGGATCTTGTCATTAGTGGTCATGGGATTCTCCTTCTTTTTGATGGATATTGCTTTGTACTAGATCTTGTGAGTCATTCAGTTAGTTGTCGTGAATCTCTTCGTCGCCGTCGGTCATCACGATGTCGGCTTGTCGAGCTGAGAAAAGATACACATCGTCGGCCGACCAATGGCAAAAAACATTGTCGCCTTGTTGGAAGCGCGCGACGTGCGCTCGCGGTGTCAGCACCAACAGGTCGCGGTCTTGCACCGTCACGACGTATTGCAGAACATCACCAAAATGTGAAACGCCCGCCACAACGCCCGACGTGACATTGTTTGAATCGGCGGGGCGTTCTGCTGACAAATTAATGCATTCGGGCCGAACCGCCGAAAGTGCGGGCTGACCGTTTGGAACGTCTTCTTCAGGGCGACTTGCAACGAACTCGGTGCCATCGTCGGCGCGAATGCCGTGCTCGGTGGCAAGCCCTTGCCAGAAGTTGTTCCGACCAATGAAGCCGGCGACGAAAGCCGACGATGGATGCTCATACACAGTTTCGGGATCACCAAGTTGCTCGATGTGCCCATCAAGCATGATCGCGATGCGATCGCTCATACTCATGGCTTCTTCTTGATCGTGGGTCACGAAGATGAACGTGATGCCAAGTCGACTCTGCAACAACTTCAGTTCGATCTGCATTTCTTCGCGCAATTTGCGATCGAGCGCACCAAGTGGCTCGTCAAGCAACAACACACTTGGCCGGTTGACAAGAGCGCGAGCAACTGCGACACGCTGTTGCTGACCACCCGACATTTGGCGGGGCTTACGTTCGGCCAATTTGCTCATCTGTACCATGTCGAGAGCTTCAGCGACCTTGCCGGAAATCTCTGACTTCGGAACACCCTTTTGACGCAGACCGTA
>CAMDER010000217.1 GCA_945896935.1 Bifidobacterium breve
TGCAACATCAGGTGATACTTCTCACGTAGAAATTCGGCCTGCTCGCCTTTCCAGTCGTGAGCTTCGTTCATATCCCATGTGCGATCAATAATCGACAAGTGATGAAACTCAACGTCGTATTGGTCAACCGGAAATGTGCCACGCTCTGACAACTCTTCGGTGGTACGCAGATCAATCACCGTGCGTAATCCGAACGGTCGCAATGCTTCAACATCTTCGGGGGTCAATCGATACAGGCCGTCGGCGCGAAACACCTTGCGCCAAACAGTGCGACGTCCGTCGGCTGTGGGGTAACCCCCGACATCACGAAAGTTATGAACCGCAAACAATTCAATGAGACGATCGGGGTGGTCAAGAAGTTCAGCAATGGCTGCAGGCGTAGGAGTCACGGCTAGAGAGTACTTGCCCCAGGTGAACGCTCGGCTTTGCGATAGTTACCAATTGGTAACTATGCTCACTTCGTTGTCTTGGCCATTTGGCCCGTCTCAGGAGTAATCACATGGCTATTCAGACTGTCGGAGTTGTCGGTTCAGGAATCATGGGTTCGGGTCTTGCCGAAGTCATCGCGCGTGGCGGAATGAACGTCATCGTGCGCTCACGTAGTCAGTCCACCGCTGATGCCATGGTTGCATCGGTTGCCAAGGGACTGGCCAAGCAAGTTGAAAAGGGTCGCCTCACCGAAGATGACAAAGCCGCGATTCTCGGACGCATCACTGCAGTGTCTGAACTCAGCGCACTTGCCGATTGTGATCTCGTCATTGAAAGCGTTGTTGAAGACCTCGACACGAAGAAGACTTTATTCACCGAACTCGATCGCATTGTGAAGCCCACTGCAATCATTGCAACCAACACATCGACACTGTCCGTCATCGATCTTGCGATGTGCACCTCGCGTCCCGAGTTGGTGTGTGGTATTCACTTCTTCAACCCCGCTACTGCAATGCCCCTCGTCGAAATCGTGCGTCCGTTGTCGGCAAGCGACGCAACAATCGAAACCGCTACTGCTTTTGCCACGACGTGCAGCAAGCAGCCAGTACAGGTAAAAGATCGCGCCGGCTTTATTGTGAACGCACTGCTCTTTCCCTATCTCAACAACGCCGTTCGCATGCTCGAACAGGGCACTGCAAATATGGAAGACATCGATACCGCCATGAAGGGCGGCTGCAACTTCCCCATGGGACCGTTCGCTCTGCTCGACCTCGTTGGTCTTGACACCTCGTTGTCGATCCTTGATGCGCTCTACAACGAGTTCCGCGACCCCAACTATGCCGCGATGCCCACATTGCGCCGCATGGTTGCTGCGGGCAAATTAGGTCGCAAGTCGAAGGCTGGCTTCTACAGTTACTGACGTGCGAGCCGCTGATGTGATGCCTTGGGTGTTGACGCCCGACAACATCAGCGCGTTCACTCGCCCACAAATTGAGTTTCCAGAATCTCAATTCGACTTTGACACAGTGCCGATGGGCGACGATGACCTCGTGGCTATCGGTGCAGATCTTGAACCGTCGACGCTGATTAGCGCGTACACCAATGGTCTTTTTCCGATGCCCATGAACGGAAAGAAAATTGGGTGGTGGTGCCCAGTCACGCGCGGCATTATCCCGTTAGATGGATTACGCGTCTCGCGTTCATTGCAGAAACATCTCAAGCGCTTCACCATTCGTGTTGACTCATGCTTCACCCAGGTGATGAAAGCCTGTGGCGACCCCAATCGACCCCATGGTTGGATCAATCTTGAATTCATTCGGGCCTATTCATACCTGCACGCAATGGGTTGGGCCCACAGCGTTGAGGTATTTCGTGACGACCAACTTGTCGGCGGCGTCTACGGAGTTCGGGTTGGCAAGCTGTTTGCCGGTGAAAGCATGTTTCATACGCAAACCGATGCCTCAAAGGCGGCGCTGGTGGCCCTTGTAGCGCTCCTCGAAGCCACGGGCATCGCGCTTTTCGACGTGCAGTGGACCACGCCACACCTGGCATCTCTTGGCGCAGTCAATATCCCGCGCGAGGAGTATTTAGCTTTGCTCGCTCAGGCGCAAAATCGCAACTAGCCCGACAGACTACGAACTATGGCTGAATCAGCAGACAAGGCAATCCGTCGCGAAGAACCGTGGTTGATGCGCACCTACTCGGGGCACTCAACGGCCAAGGCCTCGAACGAGCTCTACCGCACCAACTTGGCCAAGGGCCAAACCGGATTGTCCATCGCTTTCGACCTTCCTACCCAAACTGGTTACGACCCCGACTCACTGATGGCTACCGGAGAGGTTGGCAAAGTTGGTGTACCAGTTGCGCACCTCGGCCACATGCGTACATTGCTTGACGGAATTCCGCCAGGCCAAATGAATACATCGATGACCATCAATGCGCCAGCTGCATGGATGCTTGCGTTGTACATTGCCAATGCCGAAGAACAAGGTGTTGCACCCAGTGCGTTGCGCGGCACCACGCAGAACGACATCCTGAAGGAATATCTCTCACGCGGAACTTATATTTTCCCACCTGTTCCATCACGTCGACTCATCGTTGACATGGTTGCTTGGTGCGCGAACAATGCACCCAAATGGAACCCTATGAACGTGTGCTCGTACCACTTACAAGAAGTTGGAGCAACACCGGTTCAAGAAATTGCCTTCTCATTGGCTAATGCCGTTGGCATCCTTGATGCCGTTCGTGATTCTGGTCAAGTACCGCCCGAACAATTCAGTCAGGTATTCGGCAGCATTTCATTCTTCGTCAATGCTGGAATTCGTTTCATTGAAGAGATTTGCAAAATGCGCGCATTCACCGAATTGTGGGATCGCATCGGCCTCGAGCGTTACGGAGTCACCGATGAAAAAGCCCGTCGCTTCCGTTATGGCGTTCAAGTGAACTCACTTGGTCTCACCGAAGCGCAACCCGAAAACAACGTTCAACGCATTGTGCTGGAAATGCTTTCGGTTTCGTTGTCTAAGAATGCGCGTGCCCGTTCAATTCAGTTGCCCGCATGGAACGAAGCTCTCGGATTGCCACGACCGTGGGATCAGCAGTGGAGCCTGCGTATGCAACAGGTTTTGGCTTTCGAAACTGACTTGCTTGAATATGCCGACATCTTTGATGGTTCCACCGTTATTGAAAAGAAGACTGCCGATCTTCGCGATGCGGCTTGGGCCGAGTACGAAGAGATCTTGGCAATGGGTGGCGCATTTGAATCGGTTGACACCTTGAAGGGTCGGCTCGTGAAGTCGATGGCTGAACGCACTCGCCGTATTGAAAG
>CAMDER010000218.1 GCA_945896935.1 Bifidobacterium breve
TGTGATTGCCACGTGACGAACCTTAGTAGGAACTCGGCGCTCGTTTCTGACGCTTCGTCAGATGGGGAGTACGCTCAACTCGTGGGAATTTCTTCAAATATCAACGACCGCGGTATCGCCGAGGTCATCATGGATTGTCCTCCTGTCAACGCCCTCACTGTGGCTGAATGGTTCGAGGTCGCCGACACCATCACGGCCTTGGGTCGCGACACAAAGGTACGAGTCGTCGTCTTGCGAGCCGAAGGCCGAGGCTTCAACGCTGGGGTCGACATCAAAGAGATGCAGAACACCCAAGGGTTTGATGCACTCATTGGCGCCAACAAGGGTTGCTATGCCGCTTTCGCCGCGGTTTACGACTGTCCTGTTCCGGTCATCACTGCTGTTGCCGGCTTTTGTGTCGGCGGCGGTATTGGTCTCGTCGGCAATAGCGACATCATCATTGCCAGTGACGATGCGTTCTTTGGTCTGCCCGAAGTCGACCGCGGCGCTCTTGGCGCGGCCACCCATCTGGCACGCCTGGTCCCCCAACACAAAATGCGCGCCATGGTCTATACGTCGGCCACTGCGACCGCTGCAGAATTGCATGCCTTCGGAAGCATCTTGCAGGTTGTGCCACGCGCCGAACTACGCGATGCTGCGATGAAGGTCGCCGAAAGCATCGCTGACAAACACCCCACAGTGATTCGCGCTGCCAAAGAAAGTTTGAACGGCATCGATCTCTGGGATGTCAAGCGCAGTTACCGCTTTGAACAGGGTTTCACTTTTGAACTCAATCTCACTGGTGTCGCCGACGAATTGCGCGACGATTTTGCAGGCACGGACAAAAAGAATAAGAAAAATGACAAGTGATATAAGCAAGCCACGTAACAAAATCATCACCGAAGATCAAGCAGTCGCCACACTTCGTAGTGGCATGACTCTCGGTATTGGTGGTTGGGGAAGCCGTCGCAAGCCCATGAGTTTGGTGCGTTCGCTTCTGCGTTCAGACATCACCGACCTCACTGTCGTTTCTTACGGCGGACCCGATGTGGGCTTGTTGTGTGCCGCCGGAAAAGTAAAGAAACTGATTTACGCATTCGTTTCACTTGACTCGATTCCGCTCGAACCGCATTTTCGTTTAGCCCGCCAGAACGCAACAATTCCCGAGCCAACCGAATGGGATGAAGGAATGTTGCAATGGGCTTTGTTTGCCGGCTCGTTGCGCCTGCCTTTCTTGCCCACCCGCGCTGGTCTCGGTAGCGGCGTCATGGATGTCAACCCGTCGCTCAAAACGGTGAAGTCACCGTATGCCGACGGTGAAGAACTTCTTGCGGTTCCGGCGATTCGACTCGATGCCGCTTTCGTGCACATGAATCGATCAGATACTCGCGGCAATGCGCAGTATCTCGGACCTGATGTGTACTTTGATGATTTGTTTTTGGCCGCGTGCGAACCAGGTCGACGATTTGTCAGCGCCGAAAAAATCATTCCGACCGAAGACCTTTTGAAAGAAGGAACCTTCCACACCCTCAAGATCAATCGCTCAATGGTCGATGGCGTGATTCACGCACCAAATGGTGCTCACTTCACCACGTGTGAGCCCGACTACGGCCGAGATGAAGCATTCCAAAAGGCCTATGTTGACGCGGCTCGCGACCCTGAAGCGTGGAAGACATTTAGTGATCGCTTCTTGTCTGGCGATGAAGCCAACTACCAAGCGCAAGTTGTTGCATGGCGTGAAGAGATCAAAGCAGCCAAGGAGGCCGCAAAATGAGCGATTCAGTAGCACTCGCTGATGTCATTGCTGTTGCCTGTGCCGAAGCATGGCGCGGTGATGGAGAAATCTTCGCTTCGGGCATGGGAGTTATGCAAATGCTCGGCGCACGCGTTGCTCGCGCCACATTTGAGCCTGATCTGATGATCAGCGACGGAGAAGCCTTTTACATTTCAGGAGACTTGCCCATTGGCGGCACTCAAAAACTTGTTGAAGGTTGGATTCCATTCCGCAGCGTGTTTGACACGCTTGCTGGTGGACGACGTCACGTGATGATGGGCGCAAGCCAAATCGATCGCTATGGCAACAGCAACATTGCCAACATTGGTCCGTGGGCCAAGCCCAAGTCGCAATTACTTGGTGTTCGTGGTGGACCAGGCAACACCGTCAATAACGCAACCAGTTTCTTCATTCCCAATCACCAGACTTCAGTCTTCGTGTCCAGCGTTGACATGGTGAGTGGTGTTGGCTACGACCGCGCGAAAAAAGTTGGTGGCTTTATTGCTCAGCGCCATGACCTACGTCGTGTCGTCACCAATCTTGCCGTTCTTGATTTCAATTCTCCCGACAACTCAATGCAACTAGTCAGTTTGCACCCAGGAATCAGTATTGATGATGTTGTTTCTAACACTGGATTTGAATTAGTGATTCCTGCGACGGTCCCAGTCAGTCGTCCACCAACACCCGAAGAGAGTGCTGCCATCGAAACCATCGATCCCAAGGGTCTACGTCATCGCGAGATTCCCGCATGAGCGCGACACCACATCCCCGACTACAAAATTCTTTATGTGATTTGCTGGGCGTCAAATATCCCATCGTTCAAACCGGCATGGGATGGGTCGCTGGACCAAAGCTCGTGAGTGCTACTGCTAACGCTGGTGCCTTCGGAATTTTAGCAAGTGCCACTATGGATCTTGATCAGCTGAAGTCATCAATTGCCGAAGTCAAGAGCCGCACGACCAAACCATTTGGCGTGAATTTACGCGCCGATTCGGCCGACGTGAAAGATCGCATCAGTTTGATGATTGACGAGGGCATCAAAGTTGCCAGTTTCGCTCAAGCCCCAAAGCCCGAATTGATTTCACGTCTGAAAGACGCGGGCGTCGTCGTCATCCCTTCAATCGGAGCGAAGCGTCATGCTGAAAAAGTTCTTGAGTGGGGCGTTGACGCCGTACTTGTTCAAGGCGGCGAAGGTGGCGGCCACACTGGTGCGGTACCAACGACCATTTTGTTGCCCCAAGTAGTTGACGCAGTTGCCGGCCGAGTGCCAGTCATTGCTGCCGGTGGGTTCTTCGACGGTCGTGGTCTTGTCGCTGCGCTCGCCTATGGCGCTTCGGGCATTGCGATGGGTACACGCTTCTTGCTCACCAGCGATTCGTCAGTCCCCCAAGCCGTCAAGGAGTACTACATCTCCAAAGGCGTGCTTGACACTGTCGTGTCGGTCCAAGTTGATGGCGTGCCGCACCG
>CAMDER010000219.1 GCA_945896935.1 Bifidobacterium breve
CTCATCCCTCATGTTTACAGTCAGCATGATGATGCTGCCATCGGTCATCTTTTTGAGGTTGCTTCTGGTCTTGATTCAGCAGTGCTTGGTGAAAGTGAAATTCTTGGTCAAGTGCGTACCGCATGGGAACGTTCACAACGTGAAGGTGGAGCGCTCTCAACTTTGAATCTCTTGTTTCGTCACGCCATCGAAACTGGTAAACGTGCTCGGACTGAAACGTCGATCGGTCGCCACACTGCAAGTGTCAGCCACGCCGCAGTTGATATGGCACGCGAAAATCTTGGTGCGATAGACGGGATGACGGTTCTTGTTGTTGGCGCTGGCGATATGGGCGAAGGTGTCACCATTGCGCTTGCTGACTCTGGTGTTGGACGCGTGCTTGTGACCAATCGAACGATCGTGAAGGCACAAGCCCTTGCCGATCGTGTATCTGGTTCGGTCACCGAGTTCTATCGATTGGCTGAATCACTCTGTGAAGCTGATGTCGTTGTGACATGCACCGGTGCTGGTTCTATTGTTATCGATGCAGACATGGTGAAGAATGCGATGCTGCAACGTGCCGATCGTCCATTGTTTATTGTTGACATTGCAGTTCCACGCGATGTTGATTCTGATGTTGCAAACATTGATGGTGTGACTTTGCTTGATCTCGACGATTTGCGCGATTGGGCGGCCCGCGGTCAGGCTCAACGCGCCACAGAATCCCTGGCAGTTCGTGACATCATCATGCAAGAGGTCGAGCGTTTCAATATGGAAACGACGGCTCGTCAAGCGGCCCCACTGGTTGCACAATTGCACGAACGAGCCGAAGTTGTGCGCGCTGCCGAAATTGCACGGCAAAGCAAGAAATTGTCGTCGTTGACACCCGAGCAACAAGATGCTGTTGACGCAGTCACCAAAGGCATTGTGGCCAAGTTGTTGCATGATATGTCGGTACGTCTCAAAGATGACGCCGGTACACCCCGTGGCGAGCGCAACTCTGCGGCAGTTCGCGATCTCTTCGACCTCTCGTAATGATCGCAGCGACACGATGAGCGTTCTTCGTATCGCCACTCGTAGTTCGGCTCAAGCCCGCACACAATCAACAGCGATTGCTGAATTAATTGAAGCGACTCACAACGGCCTGTCAGTTGAACTGGTTTTTGTTGATACGACGGGTGATCAACAAAAAGATGTTCCCCTGCACACCATTGGTGGTCAAGGTGTATTTGTGAAAGAAGTTCAAGCCGCAGTCTTGGCAGGTCGTGCTGACATTGCAGTTCATAGTGCTAAAGATCTCCCGTCTACACCGGCCGATGGTTTGTGTATTGGTGCCTTTGGTCAACGGCGCGATCCGCGGGATGTTTTGGTTGGTCGTGCGCTTGCCGATTTAGCCATTGGGGCGACAGTTGCCACTGGCTCGGTGCGACGACGGGCGCAATTGTCGGCGCTGCGGCCCGATCTTCAATTCGTTGAGTTGCGTGGCAATATTCCGACACGTCTGGAAAAGATTCCAGCCGAGGGATCAATTTTGATGGCCGCTGCTGCGCTTGAAATTCTGGGCTGGACCGAACGTGTGAACGAATACATTGCCGTTGATGTGATGGTTCCGGCCGTTGGGCAAGGTTGTGTTGCCATTGAGTGCCGTATTGACGATGACAACACGCGAAAGATTTTGGCGGCCATCGATGATGCGCCATCGCGTCGCGCCGTCGAGCACGAACGAGCATTTCTTGCTGAACTCGGAAGTGGTTGTTCGCTCCCGGTTGGCGCATACGACGATGGCAACAAGATGTTGGTGTATTTGGCATCAGATGATGGAACAAAGCATCATTTCGCAACAGTGCCAACTGGTCAATCGGCATCGCACGACGAATTACTTGTTGCCTCGCGACGTGCTGCGCAAGTAGCCCGAGACGCTGTCGCTGGTTGAGACATGACGTCTGACTCGCAAATGCTTGCAGGTCGAACCATCATCGTGACACGCGCCGCCGAGCGCGCCGGTGGCTTAACTTCTTTGTTCATCGACGCAGGCGCAAAGGTTCTAGAAATTCCTGTCACCACAACTGTTGATGCACTCGACGGTGGTCAGGCATTACAAACGGCGATTGACACTATTGAACAATACGAATGGGTTGTCGTGACTTCACCAGAAGGTGCGCATCGGTTCCGTGATGCGATGGCTTTACTTGGCGCAACACCGCGACAATTTAAGATTGCCGCGGTGGGCACAGCAACCGCTGCAGCAGTAGGTGGCGCCGACTTGATTCCGCATGTGCAAACCGGACGGTCGCTGGGTGAAAGTTTCCCAACGGGGCACGGGCGCATTCTTTTAGCTGTTGCCGAATCGGCTGGTACCGACTTTGAAGTCGCGGCGCGTGGCAAAGGCTGGACAGTCGAGCGGGTCACCACCTATCGCACTGTTTCAATCCCCCCGACTCACGACCGCAGCGGTGAAATTTCGCAAGCAGACGCCATCACTTTTGCATCGGCTTCATCGGCGCGCGCCTGGCACGATGTTTTTGGTGTCATGATGCCCAAAGTTGTAGTGGCGATGGGCCCGATGACCGCGAGTGCACTCAATGAGTTAGGTATCCCCGATGTGGTTGTGGCGACTGAGCAGTCATTGCAGGGTGTCGTCAATGCCACAGTCGAGGCCCTGGCGAGTCGTTAAGCACTGACCGACCGTAGGCTGGGGTTATGTCCGCACGCTTCCCCGTGTCACGCCCGCGTCGATTGCGCCGCACTCAGGCATTGCGCGATCTCGTCGCTGAGACACGTCTCAATGTCAACGATCTCGTTGCGCCATTGTTCGTGCGAGAAGGAATCGATTCGCCAATTCCCATCACATCTCTTCCAGGCGTGGTGCAACATTCGCAAGCCAGTTTGCGCGAAGAAGTTCGTCAGCTTGCCGATCTTGGAATCAAGTCGGTCATCTTGTTCGGTATTCCCTCCAAGAAAGATGAGATCGGTTCTGGCGCCTTCGATCCGAACGGTGTCGTGCAAGTAGCACTGAGTGATTTACGTTCCGATCTTGGCGACCGAGTGGTACTGATGTCTGACTTGTGCGTCGATGAGTACACCAGTCATGGGCATTGCGGAATTCTTGATGGACATGGTTCGGTCGACAATGACAAGACCCTCGAGATCTACGCCAAGGCTGCCATCGCCCAGGCCAATGCAGGAGCGCACATCGTGGCGCCGAGCGGAATGATGGATGGTCAAGTCGGTGT
>CAMDER010000220.1 GCA_945896935.1 Bifidobacterium breve
TGTTTCGTTTTGCGAGCACGGCAGCACGCAAAAAGTTTCTGACATTATGAGTCATTAGTCCGCCGCGAGTTAGTTCTTCGAGCGATGACAGATGAAACTGATGTTTACGAATGACTAGAGACGGCTGTTGTGAAACATCCATGACGGCAAAAAGGCGGCTCCCATCATCAAGACAAAGGTTGCATTCGGCCGTTGCTGCATCAAAGCGCCGCTCGCCATTGCGTGACCGTGAAGCCACGTTTCGAACCAAACGAATCAACTCATCGTCGGTACTGACAATGGGATCAATCTCATGACGTGACCCATCGGTGTGTTTGACCCAGACCGGCGAAGTTCCGCGGACATGAATGTCGGTAATCGCCGGATCATCAAGGAGGCGTTGTAGTGGGCCGAAACCAAGCACGGCGTCAATCGCGCTTTTGGTGATGCTGGTTTCGTCATCGAAAGACGGAGTATCACTTCCGGTCAAGAGTGATTGAGTGACCCTTTGATCAAAGAATCGTCGAGCAGTTTCAAGAGCTACGTCATTTTCTTCGTTGGCAGAGAGTTCGTCACCGGTAGCTCGTCGTTGTTGCCGGACATCAATAAGTGCCGAAGTAATTTGCGCAATTAAGTCACGTAATGCTGATGTTGTATCAACGGTATTCATTATGCAACCGCGCGATCAACGAGTTCATTTGATTGTTGCGTTGCGGCAATCTTGGCGATTGTCATCTTGAGAGCAGCGCTGCTTCGACGATCAGATGGCAAAAGATCAGCGATGACTGGCCACTCAATCGCCTTCGCAAGTTCATCAATTTTGTAGCGACCGCCCGCGGCAAGTACCTTCCACTCACCGAGTTCTTTCAAGAGTGGTTGGCGATGAACTAATGCAACCACATCATCAAGGTCGGTGCGACTAATGAGAAGTCGCGAATCAGCCGCGCGCATGATCTCTGATGCCGGAGTGTTTGGGCGAACATGTCCGACATTGATAATGACGTCAGTGCCGAGTACCTCACCAAGGATGCGAGTGTGAGGGGCAATGATTGATAGTGCAGCAATGACTTGTTCGGCTGATGGTGGAGCAACGACGACGCTTACATGATTGCGATAGGTGCGTCGCAATGTTTGAGGATCAAGTGTTGATGTAGCGGGTGTTCGAACGTGAGCTGCCAATTCAGCCAAACCAGGTCGAAGGTCCCAGTTGTGACGGGCAGCGAGTCGACCTCCGTCGGGATCGGCTTCAATCACAGTGACTGGGTTCGGCCACAAAGTTGCAAGATGAAGTGAAATAGTTCCGAGGTCGGTGAGTCCGCCCGTTGTTCCAGTAACGATGATGCTCATGTCAGCCCACCACTTTCACAAGATGAAGTTCGTCATGACCAACAAGTTCGTTCACCGATGTGATCGCGACACGTAGAGTGACTGAGCGATCACCACTGAGTTCATCCGGTTCTGAAATTTCCCACACCTGAATTTTTGAATCGATAGCGGTGGTCATATTTGTCCCGTCCGACTGTGAGTCGACAGCAATGACTTGCACATTGTCTCCCGCTGCGAGGTTGGCTGGGGCCTGCGACTTTGTCACTGTGATGCCAGCGAGACCTTCAGTTGATGAAAGTGGATCAACCGAGATGATTTGAGACGATGTGAGTGGACTTCCGGCGACAACGTCGGTCGAGACACGCATGCCAACGACGTCCGCGGCCGCTGAGCTTTGGAGAAGTGCGATGTCATCGCTCGATGTGAGAGTGATGGTGCTCAGGTCGGAGGCCTGAATTTCATGGCCCCGCTTGAGATCTCGCGATGTCACAAGAACCTTGGTTCCAGTGGCGTCAGAGTTCTGCCACATGAAAGCCCCGATGATGCAAACACAGACGATCAAAAGTCCGATTGCGAATTCGGGAATGCGGACTCCCTTACGTTGAAGGCCGGCGGTGAGCGAGTTGCCCATTCCGGAAAGGCGTTGCCGATAGGCACTGCCCTGTTGGCTGATGACTCCTTGACTCACTGGCTCCTCCACTTTCACGATGTCGATGGGCTGACTACCCATTGGTGTGTGCGAAGAAATCTGCCTCACGGCGCCTTGACGATGAATAGGTCATTTGACCCACTTCCGCTCGAACCCGGCAATAACTCGCCACTTTGGAATTTGGTTGCCGCTAGGCGGTAGCCATATTCCAAAGTGGGTGAAAAGGGGCGGAAATTGGGTGGGTGGGATGGGGGTGGGTGGGTAAAGAAGTTGGCGATGAGTAGCTCGAGTACGCCCGAGTCTTCACCGGCAATAACTCGCCACTTTGGAATTTCCTTGCCGCTAGGCGGTAGCCATATTCCAAAGTGGCGGAAAGGGGGCGTTGGGTAGAATAGTGGGGATGAATGAATCTGGTGCGTCCGAATCGTCCCCAACCCCTCGGGCGCGGGCCAAGGCTCCGGCGGTTCTCCCCCAGTCCAACGACGACTGTTGGTGTGGTTCAGGCCGTAAGTACAAGCGCTGCCACAAAGGACTCGAAGGTCGTATTGCTCCCGGATTCATCTCCCCCATGCGCTCGGTTCCCGCACACATCGTCAAACCTCCATACGCCGACACCGGCGAAGTTCCGCGTTGGAACGAACCACGCGTCAAGACTCCTGACGTCATCGAGCGCATGCGTTACGCGTGCGATATGGCCACCGACATTTTGCGACTTGCCGGCGAATTCGTTCAGCCCGGCATGACCACCAACGACATCGACATCTTCGTACACGATCTCACTGTTGAACGTGGCGCGTATCCAAGCCCGCTCAACTATCACCGCTATCCCAAGAGTGTGTGCACATCGCTCAACGAAGTGATCTGTCACGGTATTCCCGACGACACTGTTATTGAAGACGGTGACATCATCAATCTTGATGTCACGTGTTTTGTCAACGGGGTTCACGGCGACACCAACGCAACTTTCCTTGTTGGCAACGTGAGTGAGATTGATCGCAAGTTAGTCAAAGTCACCGAAGAGTGTTTGTGGCTTGGCATTGAAGCAGTGAAGCCCGATCGCCCACTCAGCGATGTCGGCAAAGCAATTGAAGATCACGCCAAGATTCATCGCATGGGTGTCGTTCGTGCATTCATCGGACACGGAATTGGCGAACAGTTCCATACTGATGTTCAGGTGCTGCACTACTTTGATCCACGCAACAACATGATCATGAAGCCCGGCATGATCTTCACCATCGAGCCCATGATCAC
>CAMDER010000221.1 GCA_945896935.1 Bifidobacterium breve
GCCCGTGATCCTTATGGGCGACTTCTCGGATACGTCTATCGCACATCAGACAACCTCTTCGTGAACCAAGACCTCATTGTCAATGGATTCGCCCGCCCACTTTCGATCGCTCCCAACACCGCTTTTGCCGGTGAATTCGCAACGCTGGCGCAGACTGCCCAAACTTCAAAAATTGGCTTGTGGGGCGAGTGCGCATCAGAGCCCTGACCTTCGCCGATAGCGTGACGGCGTGAGCAACATCGAGATCAGTCTCGCCGAGCGACTCGGTTACGAAGCCAGCCAAAAGCTGGTCATTATTTCGTGCGACGACTTGGGTTCGTGTCATGCCGCCAATATTGGCGTGTATTCCGCAATTCGCAACGGCATTGCATCATGTGCATCAGTCATGGTGCCCGCACCTTGGGCTCGTCACGCCGCCGAAATGTACGACGGTGAAGACATTGGTGTCCACATCACTCTCAATGCCGAACACCCGCTCTACCGCTGGGGCCCAATTACCCATGCGCCGTCGCTCTTGTCGGGCGATGGTGGCTTTCCTCGCAATGTTAATGACTTGTGGGAACACGCCGATCCAGCCGAAGTTCTTCGCGAGTGTCGCGCTCAAATTGAGCGCGCTTCTATTTGGGGCTTCGATGTCTCACACCTCGCACCACACCTCAGCGTGATCACACTGCGCCCCGAGTTCTTTGATATTTATCTTGAGTTGGCTGTTGAGTTCCAGTTGCCAATTCGTCTTCCTTCAACGTTGACTGCCGAACAGGCTGGCTTCCCATTCCGTCGACTCGCTGCTGAAGAAGGAATTGTTTTCCCCGATCACTTCGATCACGACTGGCGCGCCGGAAGTCGCGAGCGCGTGTACAACGCGATCCGCAATCTGCAACCTGGCGTCACCGAGATTCACATTCAACCAAGTATTGATACCGCTGAAGTTCGCGCCCTCACCCATCATGCCGAAGAGTGGATCGACGATCTTGATTTAGCGTTGCACGACACAACAGTCACCGACTTGTTGCAGGAACAAGATGCAGTCGTAATTGGTTACCGCGAATTGCGCGCGGCAATGCGCCGAGACAGCTAAAACTTCTTAGCCTTCGTTCAATAAACGAGCAATAGTTGCCGCAGCTTCACCGCTGGACAGCGCATCAAACAGCGGTCCGGTTGCTCCAGTAATTTTCAGTTTGCTTTTCATGAAAGCAACCGACAAATCCATCGTCGCGTCAGCCTTAGCGATCGTGGCAACCGTGTCGGCGTTGTCTGGACCAGACACTCGTTCATCGCCTTTGCCCATCACCAATCGAAACTGAATCGTGCGTGCATCACTCATGCCATCTCCTCAACTGCTGATTCAACTAATGCTGGACTTGTCAAGCGACTCGGCAACGACTGACCAGGTTCGCAGGCAATCACATCTTTAATTCCGGCGAACAAATCAATCTCCACAACATCAGCATCGGGTGCGCCAACCGCCGATTTCGCTAAGACCCAATCTTCAAATGGATACGCCGCTGCTAACTCTGCGTCATCAAGCCCAAACCACCATGATTCATTGGGGTCGACTTGAGTTGCATGCGCTCGTAGAGAGCCCGATCGTGCATACATGTGCGATGCCACATCAATACGTGTTGTGATGCGTTCATCTTGGCCCGGACGATTCAACCACTTGTCGTCGTATGGTGATTTTCCGAGCTTGGCCAACATCGCTTCGTGCACTGCGATCAGCCGCGTACGCGACCACACCGAGTAATACATCTTGAGCGGTTGCCACGGTTCGCCTGCCCACGGATACCACATGTCATCTCCGGCCCGTTCAAAAGCCGGAACCGAAATGTCGTGAACCTTCAGGTGGTCGGGATGCGGATAACCACGTTGATCATCGCCGTACGTGATGATCACTTGCGGCCGCTCGCGACGAATGATTGAAACCAATCGACCGACCGCCTCGTCAAGCGACGCCTGATGGAAACAGTCTGGGTTTGCATTGGGAGGTGACTCGGCCATCCCCGAATCGCGATACCCCAACATGATGACTTGATCAAACCCGATGATCTGCGCCGACCGAGCAAGCTCGACCGGTCGAATGCGGGCTAACTGCTGTTTTTCTTCCTCAGGAGTCATCCCATGAAAAGGTCCGCCCTCATTTCGGAGCGCCGGATTCTGCACATCGCCTTCTTCGCCGCCGGTGCAGCACACCAAAACGGTGCGGACTCCAAGATCGTGATATTTGGCCAGAGTCGGCGCCCCCTTTGACGCCTCGTCATCGGGGTGTGCATGGATCGTCAACACGCACAACGGACTCTCGGGGGCCTCCAACATCGTTCACAGGCTAGTTGCACCCCAAGGTCGCTCAGCCACCGTAAAGTTGAGAGCAATGACACATCGACTCCTCCCCCTCGTGCTGATTCCTGTAGTGCTCACCCTTGGTGCGTGCGCCGATGATGGTCGCGATATGAAGCGGCCGGCCGACAATCAAAACGAATCCATCATCACGACGACGCTGCCCCTTGAAGGCGACGCCAGCTTCGACACCATCGCCCCCTAACCAACTGACCAACCAACCAACCGTTTCCTACCACTTTGGAATCTCGCTGCCGCGTAGCGGCAGCGAGATTCCAAAGTGGTAGGAAATGGACAGGGGCGACCACCCTCCGCGTTGGGATTGCCACAATCTGCCAAACTGAGATATCAGCTCGTCCACGCCAACTACCCAGATCGGGCTCTTTGATACCGACGCCTCGGGCCGACTCACCTCAGCCGATTCACGGTTTCGTGAACTGGCACTTTTGGGTGGACCGGTGCCTATTGGTCGAGCACCGTGGGCCAACGCCCACCCCGACGACCGCTCCAACGCCGAATTGGATTGGCGACATGCCATTGACTCGTCGTTGCCTATTGATATCGAAGTCAACCTCCCAAACATTGACGGACAAAATTCAACTGTTCGTTTTCTCGCGAATCCGCTCCTCGATGCCGACGGGTCAATCATTGGCTATTCGGGCGTCGTCATCGCCATGCCACATCATCAACAGTTGTTCTCGCACGAATCGGGTCAACTGCTTGCACTTCTTGAAGCTTCAGAAGATCCGACCATCATCACCGACATGAACGGTACAGTTCTGCACCTCAATGCCGCAGCAAGCCACTTTGATCAAATGGCAGTTTCGGTGCG
>CAMDER010000222.1 GCA_945896935.1 Bifidobacterium breve
TTCGTTTCAATGTGAACTACCGAATCATCTATTCCTAATGCCGCCGACATTTCGTACGTACATATTCGCCACGAGCCGCGACCGTCGCTCACAGAAACCGATTCACCACTTCGTAAACGAAGAACCTTTGCCAGATGATGAAAATCGTCGTCGTTGAGAAAAGGGACGTTGACGTCAACGACAAACGCGTGAGCCGCGGCACGACGCCGCTCAATCATGAGAACGCCGACTTGATACGCGAGAAGAAACTTTTGTCAGTTGGAGCCACATCTTCGCCACGCTTTTCGGCGAATGTGCGCAATAACTCTGATTCATCATCGGACAATTTTGTCGGCACAACAACTTTGACAACAGCAATGAGGTCACCACGACCAGTTGACTGCAGACGAGGAACGCCACGCTTTTTCAGAACGAATTGTCGACCCGGTTGAGTTCCGGCAGGAATGAGTAAAGTCTCTTCACCATCGAGCGTTTCAAGTTCTAGTGACACACCGAGTGTCGCCTGCGCAATTGAAATTTCAACTTCAGTGATGAGGTTGATGCCATCTCGCTCGTACATTGCATGCGGCTTCACGCGCAAGTGCACAAACAAATCGCCAGCCGAACCACCGCGTTGACCAACGGCTCCACGACTCGTCAATCGCAATGTTGAACCAGTATCAACGCCCGCTGGCACATCGACTTGGAATGTCTTTTCGGTGATCACGCGACCTTCACCGTTACAGGTTGCGCACGGTGTCGCGATGATTTGACCAAAGCCACGACAACGCTGACAGGCCTGCATTGAAACCATCTGACCAAGCAAACTTTGACGTACACGCTGAACTTGGCCGATGCCGTTGCACTCAGAACATTTCACCGGCTGAGTACCAGAGCCTGCACCCGAACCTGAACAGTCGTCGCACACAAGTGCTGTACGCACACTCACCGGAACATTGGCACCAAAAACGGCTTGCTCGAATGAGAGATCAGCCACCACTTCAAGGTCTTGCCCTCGCGGAGGACCTGCTGGACCGCGCTGTTGGCCAAAGGGACTGCCACCGAAAAATGATTCGAAAATATCGCCGAGTCCGCCGCCGCCGCCAAAGAAGTCTCCGCCTCCACCGCCGCCAGATCCCGAAACACCTGCTTCACCAAAACGGTCGTAGCGCGCTCGCGAATCAGCATCGGACAAAACTTCATACGCCTGTGCGACCTGTTTGAACTTTTCTTCGGCGCTCGCATCACCAGGGTTGGCATCTGGGTGAAACTGCCGAGCCTTCGCCCGATAGGCCTTCTTAATTTCGTCGGCCGAGGCATCGCGCCGTACATCAAGGAGTTCGTAATAGTCAGCCATATTCGCGGTAATTCTACAATTGTTATTTTTCGATCACGACAACTTAGCTTTCGCCAAGTCGCCGCCCGAGCCGATCGGAGACCACTTCAACAGTTGCGAGGGCCTGCGGATAGTCCATACGGGTTGGCCCGAGAACCCCGATTGTTCCGAGTTGCTCACCGTCCACCACTACTGGAGACACGACCACCGAGCAACTTGCCAGTGGTTCAATGCCGTGTTCGGCACCGATTGAGACACTCAGGCCCCGATCGAGAATGTCGCGTACCAAGGTCACCACTAAATATTGCTGCTCTAACGTTTGCAAAACCTGGCGCACGACATCAACTGCGTCAAAAGCCGATGCCATAGATGACGCACCGCCGACGTACACCGAATCATCAGCGCCAACATGTCGAAGTGCCGCATTGGCTTTCTGACAAATCGCATCGACCCCGGCATCACCGCTTAAAGGAATCTCACGTGCCCCCGCCAATACATGTCCGATGAGGTGGCGTTGCATCTGAACTGTTGCCGCTCCGAGACGAGTTTCAGATACTTCAGCGTCGAACTCAAGATGTTCACTTTCGACTGAACCATTTGACATCACCGCAACCACCATCGCTTGGCGGGCCGAAAGACCAACGATTTGCACAGACCGAATTTCTGCTCGTTCAACTTTGGGACCAAGTACAACCGAGGCGTAATTGGTGAGACCAGCCACAAGGTGCGACGTGCGCGCCAGCAGCTCTTCCATGCCGCCGTGTGCTCCGTCAAAGAAATCACGAACCTGACCAACCTTGACATCATCAAGACGACCTGGCTGACTGAGATGATCAACGAAAAAGCGATAACCCTTATCAGTCGGAACACGACCAGCCGATGTGTGGGGTTGAGCCAAGAAACCTTCTTGTTCAAGAACGGCCATCTCGTTGCGGACCGTGGCAGAAGAGACGTTGATGTCGGGCGCGGTCGCAATATGAGTTGAGCCAACGGGCTGGCCGGTGCCGATGTACTCCTGCACCACTGCTCGAAGAATTGCGGTCTTACGGTCGTCCAACATGACAACAGCAATCTAGCGCACTGCCCCGATGACTCATGTCCCCTCAAAACCCATTGCTTTATAACGAGCCAAGGCCTCGTCGCGCTCGGCATGATGATCAACAATCGGGGCGACGTACCCGATAGGCACACCAGCACCTTTTCGTTTTGCGTCGTGGGGAGCATGGATCAGCGAACTGGGCAATGAAGCAAGTTCGGGAACAAAACGACGCACATATTCGCCCACTGGGTCGTAGCGCTCACCCTGCAACATCGGATTAAAGACTCTGAAATACGGCGCTGCATCGGTTCCGGTACCAGCGGTCCACTGCCAGCCGTGCGCGTTGCTCGCCAAGTCGCCGTCAACGAGGTGCTTCATAAAGAATTTGGCACCCCACTGCCACGGCAAGTGTAAATCTTTCACCAAGAAGCTGGCTGTGATCATGCGGACACGATTGTGCATCCATCCGGTCTGAACTAATTCGCGCATTCCGGCATCAACAATCGGATAGCCAGTCTCACCTCGACACCATGCCGCAAATCGCTCTTCGGCGATTGGACCTTCATCATGAACCAGGCCATCAAGTTTGCGATTGAGATTCTTCCAACCCGTATCGGGGAAACGAAACATCACATCGGCATAAAACTCGCGCCACGCCAGTTCGCTGCGATACACATCATGCGATTTGCTCGGCACCAAATCTGCAAGCAATTGACGTGGGTGCACTATCCCCCAACGCAAAGCCGCCGACAAACGACTCGACCCATTCACAGATGGATCGTTGCGCCGATCCGAGTATCCATCAAG
>CAMDER010000223.1 GCA_945896935.1 Bifidobacterium breve
GCAGTTTGCACAACCCATTGCGGCATGTCAGTGGCCATCGGAACCGAACAGGCAGTCGTTGGCGAGTCGGCCGTTGGCACATAACGCACTTCCGGGTTTGCCCCGACGTTGATGTCGATGGCGAGCCCCCATGAATGGTTAGACAATGACGCGCTTGTTAAACCGACACAATCTTTGCGAGTATTTGACGTGCAACGGAAGTTATAACCAATTGCATCAGTGATGCGATAACCATTGGCCTGAATCTCACCAAGGAATCCCTCGAATAATGCCAAAGCGGCCGGCGGCGCCTGAAGCGCTCCGGCCCTGATTGTTCCAACTTTGTTGGCATTTTTCCATAACGCCGCTTCCCAATCTTTGAGTGCTGGTGAACCCGAATAAGCCCACCCGCTACTTTTCCAACCAGGTTTAAGAGTTCCATCAGCAGCGATCGGGAATGGTGGCGTTCCCCAACCCGTTTTTGTGACATCGGTGTACTTAGTAATCACACACGATGCAACATCTCCAACGGCAATCTGTACTTCGGTGCACTTTGCGGGCATGACAGGTGCAATCCAAGGATTCGAATTTGAAAGGTCAATAGCGGTCTTCATCGCGGGTGCCGAACCCATGGCCTTAGCCGACTCGGGTGCAGTGACCATTGCAATGACGATGACTGCATAAGAAACGAGGGCGATCAAAAGTACAAACGGTGCAAAGCGAAACTTGCGTGGCAAGTGATCCTGCATCTCATGGGGGTTCTGAAAAAACTGCTGATTCATCACGAAAAGAGGTATCGGCGCCTCTTTCTCAAGTCTTGAGTAACTCGTGGTAAAAAGCCCATATGCAGGGCAAACGCACATTTTTGAAGTCTTCGTTCGTTTATTGCTTGTGAACAATTTCGTTCACATTTTTTACCCACGCTGACGAAAGCAGACCATTATGAAACCCTCAGTCGCCCTTGACCAATCCATCATCCTCACGCAACACGACGAGATCGTGAATATGTTGCTTGAACTCACCGCTCCCCCAGCGCCTGATATCGATCGAGCTCCACTTGATATCGCCCTCGTTGTCGACCGTTCCGGCTCGATGGGCGGTCGACCAATGGCAGCGGTTCGTCGCGCGGTATCTGAACTCATTCGAGTCGCCGGTCTGACTGACCGCATTGCAGTTGTCGCATTCGACGATGAGGTCGAAACGGTCTTGCCACTTGCTCACCATGACAGCAATGTTGTGCGTCGACATATTTCCAATATCCATAGTCGAGGTTCAACCAATTTGTCGGGAGGATGGTTGAAAGGATTTGAAATACTTTCAACTGCAGCTGTCGTCGCTGGACGTCAGCCAGCAATTAAACGCATCATTGTTCTCACTGATGGCCATGCCAATGCCGGCATCCGTGACCATGAAGAACTGTGCACTATGACACGTGGTGCATCTGCTCACGGAATCACTACTTCGATGATCGGTTTTGCTGACGGCTACGACGAAACTCTCTTGGCCGCTATGGCTGATGCAGGTGGCGGAAATGATTACTGGTGTGCTGGCCCCGATCAGGCACTGAATGTTTTCAACCAAGAGTTTGACGGCCTCGCCAGTGTCGTCGCGCAAAACCTGTCCATTGAAATTCGTCCGACCGATGCAACTGCAGTTTTTGAAGTTCTCAATGAGTACGACACAGCCGATCTCGCAACTGTTCTTGGGGCACAACAAGTTTCAATTGGAGATGCCTGCGGCGATGAACTGCGTCGCCTCTTGGTGCGGTTTACTCTTCGGCCCCGTCTCTTGCCAGGTGCATTCACCATTGCGAACCTCACTTTGCGTTGGGCATCCACCATTGGTTCAATCGAACTACATGAGTTGTCAATACCGGTCGTTCTCAATGCAACAGACAACCAGGCCGACATTCGAGAAATTGATCCAGTCGTCACCCGTGAGGTTTTGCTTCTTCATGTTGCCAACATCCGCAAGGCGGCAATCAAAGCAGCCCGTCATGACGACATACCTCAGGCTCGTGCGTTGTTCAACCAAGCCATCAATGCCTTGACCGCCATCGGAGCCGATCCCCGTGAAATTGAAGAACTGGTCGACCTGGCCAATCGCCTCGAGCAGTTCACTGAGCACGATATGAAGGCTCAATATTCATCAATGCGTTCAACGAATAAGGGTCGTTTCAAGCGATTTGACTGAAACGATCCGAACGACCAGTTCAATCGCAGAGTGCTTAGATTATGGTTTCCTTCAGCAACACACTGGGGGAAACCATGACTGAGCGTTTTGAAAAAGGATTTGCCGGACGGGTAGCGGTCGTTACAGGCGGAGGCACCGGCATGGGCCGCGAACTTGTCCGCCAGCTCACCGCCGATGGTTGCGACGTCGCGACATGCGATGTCATGGAAGACAACCTCACCGAAACGGTCGCCCTATGTTCGGCCGACGGCAACTCTGGCCAAGTCTTGACATTTATCGCTGACGTTTCGATTGAATCGCAAGTGTTGGCGTTCCGTGATGCTGTTGCCGCTTGGCGACCCCACGTCAACCTCCTTTTCAATAACGCTGGCATCGGCGGTGGCGGAAGCATCATTGAAGACGATCGCGAATCATGGGAAAAAACTTTTGGTGTGTGCTGGTACGGCGTGTACTACAACACCCGTGCTTTCTTGCAACTACTGCTTGATGCACCGATCGGACACGTCGTCAACACCAGTTCTGTCAATGGTTTTTGGGCTTCACTTGGCCCGAACATCCCGCACACTGCGTACAGTGCAGCGAAGTTTGCCGTGAAGGGTTTCACTGAAGCGTTAATTACTGATTTCCGCATGAATGCACCGTCGATGCGCGCATCGGTCGTTATGCCTGGACACATCGGAACATCAATTGCCATTAACTCGCGCAAACTTCTTGGTGCAGATCCGAAAGAAATGACCGAGGATCAGATTGCCCAGATGCGGGTTCGCTTAGCCAAGTCCGGACTCGATGTCAGCGGCGCAAGTGACGAAGATCTGCGACTTGGCATTCAGGCGCAAGGAGAGTTCTTCCGCGATAACGCTCCCATGTCGGCCGCCGAAGCAAGCACCGTCATTCTGAATGGCGTCAAGCGTGGAGATTGGCGCATTTTGGTTGGGGCCGACGCAGCAATCCTTGATGAAATGGTGCGCGAAATTCCGACCGA
>CAMDER010000224.1 GCA_945896935.1 Bifidobacterium breve
ATTCCTTTTGCGCCAACCAATACGCGATACATGCTGATCGCTACTTCTCGAGCAGCGATAATCAACACCGGTAAAGCCCAGTAAACATCGCGGCTGACCAAAGTAAACATCGCACCCAATACAAGAACTTTGTCGGCGAGCGGATCAAGAAACGCACCAGAACGCGTTGCGCCGTGACGCCGAGCCAAATAGCCATCGATGCCATCGCTTGAGCACAAGACAAACCACAAGGCAAACGCAACCCAAGAACCACCCAGATAATCCGGAATCACGACAAACATCAAAGGTGAAACAAGAATTCGTCCGACGGTCACGGCATTTGCCCACGTCGCTATGGCATTAGGGTCAACCGGCACACTCTCAGCCTGCCACAAACTGGGCTTGGTCCCATGTCTTACATTTTGTTACTGGGCAAAAATATTTTGGGTCGCCATCTCGGCGATCGCTAAAAATGCCTTGGCTTGCTCATCTAGGGTACGTGACGAAACTTCGCGCGGGAGTTCCACCACGAACGAACTAGCTCCATTGATATTCGAATTGATGAATACCGTGGCGTTGCCAATGCACGGGGTTGACCCGCAGCCAACGTCAGTAATGGGCAGTCCAGTCATCTCAGAAAATCGTTCAATTAACTCAAAATACGACACAGTTTTTTGTTCGTCGATGTAATAGCCAAACTGATGCCACCACACAACCAACAATGGCTGCTGCTCAAGGAAAAATTGCTGCACGGCTTTCGTTTCAACTTCAGAAGCTGCGTATTCTCCTGAGTACTTCTCTGAGCCTCGACCAACTGCTCGCCAGTCATCAGTCGCAAAATTTCGGTTGAGATCTACTCCACGCGCATTCCCCCTCACCGAAGCCACCAAGCCATCTGGGTTCACTGTAGGAATGACCCAGAGATTCAGATCGTTAGGGATATCTGGACTATTTCGCAATCGCTCCACAACTTCGAGCCCCATCGACTCATCTCCATGAATCGAACCGATTGCGATCACTGGACGATGAGGTGAGTCTTGAACCTGCACCGCAACAATTGGACGTCCTAAATAGCTCGTGCCGATGACTACCTCGCGTGGCCCTGGTTGAGTCGTAGTCGGAGTAACACTTGTCGTTGTTGTAGACGTAGTTGTTGTTGTAGTTGCTGTTGTCGTAGTTGTTGTAGATGTAGTTGTTGAAATTTCAGGAGCTATCGAAGCCCCCACGTCTACAAGACTTGACGAAGCGGAAGTTTTTGAATTTTGCTCATTACTACACGCAAACAAAAGGCTGGCGCTGAGTAGTGGTAGAAGAAAACGTAACTTCATCTGATCCATAACGGAATACGACAAAACTTGTGACGAGACTATCTAGCAACTAAATCTGGACCCATGGACGAAGTCACCGTGACATCGTAAAACTGTCCGACCGCGAGCGAGGCTGGAACCTCAATAATGCCGTCGATTTCGGGGGCTTCGCGGTGACTACGAGCCACACCTTCTTCGTCAACGAGAACATTCATCGTTCGCCCCACCAAATCATCGCGACGACGCGACGTGATGCCATCTTGCATTTCGCTGAGTTCTGACAAACGCTCGCGCATCAGACCTTGATCGACTTGACCATCAAGATCTTTGGCGTATGTGCCGTCTTCGGCCGAATAGGCAAAGAATCCACACCAGTCGAGTTGAGCCTGCTCTACGAAATCAAGCAACTGGTCGTGGTCTTCTTCGGTTTCACCGGGATACCCCACAATGAAATTGCTCCGGAACGCCGCATCAGGTTCGCGGCGACGAATATCGGCAATGCGATCCAAGAAACGTTGACCGTCTCCCCAACGTCGCATACGACGCAATAAGGGCTTACTGACGTGCTGCAACGACAAGTCGAAATACGGCACACCCGAATCGCAAATGGCATCAATCAGGTCGTCACTCAAGTCGCTCGGATACAGATACAACAAGCGAGTTCGATCAACCATTGCCGACACTTGGCGCACCAGCGGAACAATGCTGCCGGCACCCAATTCGTCGGGACGATCTTTTCCGTAACTGGCCAAGTCTTGAGCGATCAAGATAATTTCACGAGCTTGCAGTTGTTCAACTTCATCAAGGATTGATCGCACATCGCGACTACGTTGCGGGCCACGGAAAGACGGAATCGCACAGAATCCACACGTACGATCGCAGCCTTCGGCAATTTTGATGTACGCCCACGGTGACGAACTCTTGGGGCGAGGCAAGTTCAACAGATCGAGAGTCGGTACCGGTGCCGAGCCAACCGGAATCAGCTTCTTTGGAGCAGGTGTATGAACAGGAATTCCAAAACCTGCGACCAAGTCAACTTCGGGCAATTCATCAGCGAGTTCTTGTCCGTAACGTTCGGCCATACAGCCAGTCACGACCAAGCGTGACGACTTCTTGCGTTGCTCATCAAGCGAAAGAATCGTGTCGATCGACTCGCGACGCGCCTCATCAATGAAGGCACACGTGTTCACGACAACCAAGTCGGCATCTTCGGCTGAGTCGGTTGCCAACATGCCGTCGGCCAACAAAGTGCCGATCAATTTGTCAGAGTCAACCTGATTTTTGGGACAACCAAGGGTTTCAACGTAGAAGCGCTTTGCTTGGTTGGTCACGATCTACGAGGCTACCTGCTCAGGTTCTCGTCAAGCCGAATAGGCCAACTTCAAGCCACCGTAGGTCCACTTGGTCTTCAGCAATCGACCCGTTCCCGACAAAGTGATGTACGCCGTGTCGCTGCCGTCTGCTGCAAAGCAGATATTCGTCGTTAAGAGGTCACCTGTGGCGACATGTTCAATGACTTCACCAGCGGGCGAGATAACGGTAATTCCACCATTCACGAGCGTCGCAACACAGACATTCCCTGATCCATCAACGCCCAAAGAATCGAGCAATTGCAAACCGGGAAGACCGTAGAGAACAGCACTGGTGTCTCCGGGCATCGTTGGGGCCAACACACCGGGCTCAACAATGTCGCGCTGGAAGACTCGACCCGTGTGCGTTTCGGCCCAGTAGACCTTCTTGCCATCAGGAGACAAACCAATTCCGTTCGGGCTTTCAACGGGGAAATCAATTTCACGAATCGACGAACCGTCGGCCTTGGCGTAATAGATCGCGGTCAAGTCGGCAGT
>CAMDER010000225.1 GCA_945896935.1 Bifidobacterium breve
GCTCCTCTCCCCGACTCTGTTGCCAAGGCATTGATGACTCGTCGTCCCGATCTTGACGACATCAACCAACTCGTCCCACAAGGTTGGCCCGCACTCCAAGAGTTCATCAAGCAATTTGTTGATGCCGGAATTTCAAAGTTTGTGGTTCTGCCCATCGTTGAACCGAAGTCAGCCAATGAATGGTGCGATCACCTCGCTATCGCCGCTGAGCAATTATTACCTTTGCAAAACTAGTTAGGCGAAGGGCGAAATCCAGGCGTGAACATTGCGGCCAATTGCCTCGATGTCATAGCCACCTTCTTGCAGAATCAACGTGGGCAATCCAAGTTGCTTCACTACTTCGCCACAGCGTCGATAGCCGTCGGTCGTTAATGCCAAGTCACTGATTGGGTCATTCCAATATGTGTCAACGCCCAAAGACACAATCACCATTGACGGAGCAAACGAAGCGATCTGTTCACACACTCCGGCGAGTCTTGATACATACTCATCGTCTTCGGTCTCGGGTCCGAATGCCACGTTTAGGTTGCAGCCCCGACCTTTGCCCGCACCCAATTCATCTTCATGTCCAATGAACCACGGATACGCACGGACTGGGTCACCGTGCAACGAAACAAACTGAACATCGTCACGTTCGTAAAAAATCTGCTGCGTTCCATTGCCATGGTGATAGTCAACATCAAGAACTGTCACCTTGGTTCCGGTTGTTGTCGCAACATGATGCGCAGCAATGGCCGCATTATTGAAATAACAAAATCCACCAAACACATTGGCCGCCGCATGGTGGCCAGGTGGACGACACAAGCCATATGCCGAAGGTGCTCCAGCAAGAATCTTTTCTGCGGCAGTGAGCGCCACATCAACCGATGCCCGCGATGCAATATACGTACCTTCAACCATTGGGGTCGCAGTTTCGTAGCACCAGTAACCAAAGGCTGCTGCTGCACCCAATGGCGGGCGCGCAGCACTCATTCCTTCGCGTAAACCAATATGCAACATTGCTTCGGGGGCAAATTCAGATCGACCAGTCGCCGCATGAATTTCGGGCCATGCCTTTTCTAGATAGTCAATAAGACCATTTGCGTGTACCGCTTCAATTGGCGCACGACCGTGTTCTTTAAGGCCAATGAAATTGAAACGCGAGTCAGTCTCTAATTGCTGACGAATCGTCTCGGCGCGATCAGGTCGCTCGTAGGTCGGAATTGGTTGCCCGAGATTGATTTCCATCTTCGGATTTTGAAGACGGTGTAGATCGGTCCAGACGACATCCATGTCACAACTCTAAACGCAATGAACTACCCGAGCCACACTGCTGAGTTGCCAGCAATGAAAGATGTTTCCTCGACTTTTGAGACGACCCCCGTCTGCGATCCCAAAATGAGTGCGCGCCCGACCATAATTTCTTGGGGAATTTCTACGGCATCGGCCGATGTATTGACTACTACTGCATACGAACCGCGCGTAAATGAAAACAGTCCATCTGTGCCGTCGCCGACAAATTCGATCGCCTCACCTTGTTTGACTATGTCAACTCGATACGACAACGCTTGGCGATACAAAGCCAACATCGAACTGCAGTCGTCATCCTGGCTTTCGACAGAGAAAGATCCCCAGGCTTCTGGCTGTGGCATCCAAGCCTTCACCGATGACGAATTGGAAAATCCATTGAGATTTGCTGAATCAGTCGTCCAGGGCATTGGCACACGACAGCCATCACGACCTTTTTCTCGACCTTCGGTGCGAGCAAAGATTGGATCCTGTCGTGCTGCATCTGGAATATCTAACACTTCGGGTAAACCAAGTTCTTCACCCATATAGAGATACGCAGCGCCAGGTAATCCGAGAACGAGTAATGCTGCAGCACGCGCTCGTCGATGACCAAGTTCTAGATCAACCGGTGCATCGCTATTCACCAAGTTGCTTCCGGTCCACGATGACATGAGATGGGCATCGGCTCGTCCGTAACGAGTTACCACGCGATGTGCATCGTGATTATTTAAAGCCCACGTGAGGGTTGCTCCCGCATTGTGCAGTGCTTGATACGAACGCGCCGCAGCTTTATGGAGGCTCAAGGCATTCCATGGACTCAGCAACAGATCAAAAGTGAACGATTGATGAAACTGATCGGGCTCGACATATCGCAAAAGTAAATCGGGCTTGCCGGGTGTGTATGCCTCGGACACGGTCACCAGTTCGCGGCCCGAATGTTCGAGTTCGTACTGATTAACAACTTCACGCCAATGACGCCATGCATCATGCGCGGACGGCCAAAAAACTGTGTACGGATTAAATGCCCACGCATCAGTCTCGGCAACAGCACCCGCCACTGCTGGCGCATCAGGCAAATCGGGATGTTTGCCAACAACCGTCACTGCATCGACTCTGAAACCGTCAACTCCTCGATCAAACCAGAAGCGCAACATGCGATCGAAGTAATCAACGACATCTTCGTTCAACCAATTGAAATCAGGTTGCCACGGTGTGAACGTGTGCAAAAACCACTGACCTGGCGAACCATCTGGTTCTGTAATGCGCGACCATGCACCTCCACCAAAAACTGCTTTCCAATTATTAGGAGGCAGTTCACCATTCACACCTTGACCATCGCGGAACCAAAATCTTTCGCGCTGTTTACTTCCTCGCCCAGCATCTACTGCTTCTGTGAACCACGCGTGTTGATCACTGCAGTGATTAGGAACAACATCCATCAAAATCCGTAGACCAAGTTTGTTAGCACGAGCAACTAACTGATCAAAAATGGCTAGGTCGCCATATGTCGGCTCAATATTGAAGTAGTCCGACACGTCGTAACCATGATCCATTTGTGGAGACGGATAACACGGGTTCAGCCACACACCATCAACGCCAAGCGACGCGATGTAATCAAGGTGATCTAATAAACCAACCAAGTCTCCAGCACCGTCGCCATTGCCGTCGGCGAATGAACGCACATACACCTGGTAGATAACTGCGTTACGCCACCACGGTTGCTTTGTCATCGGTGTTACTTTCCGATATCGCGAAATGGCGTATCAAGAAACGGCGGCCAATCGCCTCCACCGTGCGCCTCGATAGATGCACCGCTGACATACGACGCCATCG
>CAMDER010000226.1 GCA_945896935.1 Bifidobacterium breve
ATAGTTGTTGTGGTGACCGACAGACCAACGGTGGTTGCAACTTTGATCGGTGGTGAATCATCTGGTGAAAGTGGAACCGCGATATTTGAACCGGTGCCGCGATTTTGCGAATTTTGTACCATCGCGACGGCACCAGAGACAACCATAACGACAGCGGCGGCGCTCACTGCGGCAACCCGTCGCTGACGAACGCGTCGTACTTTGCCCAGGACCACTTTGTGAGCCATCATCGTGTCGGGACTTGAGCCGGCCATTTGATTGAGGAGCGATGAAATATCAGAATCGTTGAACTCGTCCATCACATCTCCTCTCGGGCTTCAATATGTGCACGCAGTTTTTGTCGTGCTTGATGTAGGTGAAACTTCACGGCACCTTCGGAAACTTCGAGAGCCTCGGCGATTTCGAGCACCGAGAGTTGCTCGACATAAAACATTGCGGCCGCCGCGCGTTGTTGTTTTGGAAGCGTGGCGAGCAATTCGGCGACTTCATCAATAGCGGGTTGTTCAGACATGAGTATTGTCTCGTGACCCATACGTTCGACTGCTCGATCGCGACGAACTCGTGAGCGGTGGCCGTCGCGAACCTTGTTGATTGCCACTCGACGAATCCAGCCAACGGGGTCGTCGTAGGTACTGATTTTGCGCCATTTGAGATGGGCCTTCACAAATGCTTCTTGCACTGCATCGGCGGCTTCTTCTGAATTTCCGCAAATGACGGTGAGCGATCGCACGAGACGCGCGTAATGAAGATTGAACAAAGTGGTGACGTCGGTGGCATGGGCCGAGAGGGAGTGTTGAGTGATGTCGTCCACAGTGGTTCCGCCCCATCTGGAGGTCCACGACGGAGATACAGAGAAATGAGATTTTCCCTGCTCCCACGATAGAGCGGTTGGTGACGTAGTAAACACTGCCAAGGACACGAACCCTTGGGACAAATGGTTTGGTGACTCATCAAGAAATTGTCAGGGCGTGGGCGATTGGGGAATAGCCTGACCTGGTGGCTAGAGATTTGAATCGACGCGTCGTCACCGAAATGTGGCAGGGTCAGCCCCGAGTTCGATTAGCAACTTTGCCCACGCACCTCGAACCTGGACCAGTTTTGGCAGGTCAGAGCCAATTATGGGTCAAGCGTGATGATCTCACGGGTTTGGGGATGGGCGGCAATAAGGCTCGCAAATTGGAGTTCTTATGTGGAGCAGCGGTTGCTGCGGGGGCAAATTGCCTGATCACTGTCGGGGCTGGGCAATCGAACCATTGCCGGATGACTGCGGCTGCCGGAGCGTTGTTGGGATTGGAAGTTCATCTGGTGTTGGCTGGACATCGATCAGCAGTGCTTGAGGGTAATCAGTTGTTGTCGGAGCGTTTTGGAGCCCATCAACATTTCACGGGAGCCGGTCCGGCCGAATGGGGACTATTAGAAATCGCTCGCGAAGATTTGACTGAAGACTTGCAAGCGCAAGGTGTGAAGCCGTACTCAATTCCGATTGGCGGATCAACCGCAGTTGGTGCACTTGGATACATCGTTGCCTATCAAGAAATTGTTGAACAAGCAGTAGCGCAAAATCTCTCAGCGAAATCAATTGTGTTCACATCATCGAGTGGTGGGACTCACGCAGGTCTTGTGGCTGGACGCGCGTATTTACGAGCGCTTGGGCAGACCAAAGTTTTGCCAAACCTGTTGGCCATTGGTGTCGCCAAAGGTGTCGTTGCCGGATACCCATCGGTCAAAGAGCTTGCGCAGGAAGCACTCACAATCGCGGGCTTGCCTGGCGAAGTAGTAGATGAAGATGTTGAAGTTGATGCGCGTTGGCTCGGCGAAGATTACGCAATCCCAACCGACGCATCGCGCGCGGCGATTACTTGGGCAGCCCACAATGGTGCTTGGGTACTCGACGATGTGTATACCGCTAAAGGAATGGCCGGTCTTTTAGGAAATGCGACTCAAGGTCGCTGGGCAAGCGGCGAAGATGTGATCTTTATTCATACAGGTGGTTCACCGGAGGTTTTTGTACGTCATGACTGAGCAAAATATTTCTCGTTCACCACGAACAGTTGCAGTGACTGCTGGCCGTCCACACAACGAAAATGATCCTCTCAATGCATCTATTGTCATGGCATCTAATTTCCAGGACAGTGGTGATTACGCGCGAACACACGGAACGTCAACTTGGGCGGCTCTTGAAACAGCGGTTGGCGCACTAGAAGGCGGTCAATGTTTGTCGTTTGCGACTGGAATGGCCGCGGCCTCAGCAATTTTGTTTGCGTTGCACCCGAGTGTTGTCGTCTTGCCCAGTGTGAGTTACTTGGGGGTTCGTGCGTTACTAGGCGACATGCAAGAGCATGGCCATGTTCGAGTGGTCTCGGTTGACATTGTTGATACCAAAGCCGTCATGCATTCTGTGGAGACCGCAGTCTCTGAAGTTGGCGCTGAACAAGTAGTGCTGTGGATTGAAACTCCTACTAATCCAACTCTCGATGAAGCTGAACTTGAAAAACTGTGTCGTGCTACAAACGCAATCAGTGTGAAGTCGGTGGTTGATTCAACATTTGCGTCTCCCATGGGTCAGCAGCCTCTCAAATTTGATGCTTCGGTTGTGATGCATTCAGGAACGAAGTTCATCGGTGGGCACAGCGATTTAATGATTGGGTTGGCACTGACCAACCAGCCAGAAATTTTTGAGAAGTTGAGTCGGGCACGAGTTGTCCAGGGGGCAACGCCAGGAGCACTTGAATCTTTCTTGGCTTTGCGTGGTCTACGAACCTTGCCATTGCGCTACGAAGCCGCAACTAAAAATGCCGATGAAATTTGTCGTCGACTGAAGGCGCATACGTCAATTGAGTGGGCCAAGAATGTTGGGCCGATGCTGAGTTACATCGTCAAAGGCGGAGCCGAAGCAGCCGACAAGGTGTGTGCATCGGCTTCAATGATTATCACTGCGACAAGTTTGGGCGGTGTTGAGACCACTATGGAGCGTCGCCAAAAGTATGCCGGTGATGCCCACGTGAACCCAGGTCTTATTCGTATGAGCGTGGGCATTGAAGATGT
>CAMDER010000227.1 GCA_945896935.1 Bifidobacterium breve
GCTCATAACAATCCTGATAGTCGTTCTTACTGTGAAACCAATTTGTAATCGCTGGTCTCGGGCACCCGAGTTTGTTCCCAGAACTCAAGAACACTGAATGG
This sequence comes from Bifidobacterium breve, assembly GCA_945896935.1. Taxonomy (GTDB): domain Bacteria; phylum Actinomycetota; class Acidimicrobiia; order Acidimicrobiales; family Ilumatobacteraceae; genus Casp-actino8. The sequence goes on from CAMDER010000227.1 coordinate 102, forward strand.
CCAGTTTTGCGCCGTGCGTCCATGGGCATTTTTGTACCAACTACTCACTGTTGAGAAGCCCCACGTGCGCAGTTTGTTGGCTGCATCGATGCGCTCGTTGTAGTTGTCGTGAACTTCTTGCAACGGATCAAGCGAGCCCAATTTTGATTCAAGCAAAAGCCGCGCACACTCAACCAAGTAATACACCTCACACTCGCTGAAATAGATAATCGATCCATTGGCAACAATGTTGGTGTTCGGTCCGTACAAACAGAAGAAGTTCGGGAAGTTCGGAATGACCACACCCAGATAGGCCCGGGCATCCCCCGACCACTGCTCGTGTAGATCGGTCTTGTTGCGGCCGGTCACCTTCATTGGCGTCAAGAACTGACTGGCCTTGAAACCTGTTCCGTAAATGATCACATCAACTTCACGAAGTTGCCCATCAGCAGTACGGATACCCGATGATTCAATACTTTCAATCTTGTCGGTCACCAAACTCACATGTGGTTGACGCAATGTGAGAGCAAATGCACCATCGTCCACCACGAAGCGCTTTGAAAGTGGCGGATAGTTCGGAGTCAACTGAGCGCGCAATGTTTCGTCGCCTTCAGTCAATGCGTTGGTCCACTCGATCAACATCTGTCGCATCATCTCGTTCATCAGACCAACCGACTTTTCTGTTGGCGGATAATCGGGGTCAACCGTTGCAGCCGGCAACATCCCTTCAGCACCACGCCAGAACATCGAGAAGCGATACCACTCGGCATAGAACGGAACATGCGACAGCATCCAGTTGAAACCGTTAGGAACAGTTTCTTGGTAACGCGGTGCCGGAATCATCCACGGGGTCGTGCGCTGGAAGACAAACAGCTCTCCTGCTTGTTTGGCGACCTGCGGAATGAATTGGCACGCACTAGCACCTGTTCCGATGACAGCAACTTTTTTGCCGGTGAGGTCAACATTGAAATTCCATGTCGCTGAGTGAAAAGCCTCGCCGGCAAACGATTCAATGCCCGCGATATCGGGATAATTGGGGCGGTTCAATTGCCCAACGGCAGACACCAAAATATTCGCACGGTCGACACGCTTGGTGCCAGCGGCGTTGATTGAAGTCACAACCCATTGCTGGGCGCCTTCATCCCACTCGGCCGATTCAACTTCGGTTTTGAAATTGATAATGGGCAGCAAACCGAACTCTTCGGCACAGTTACGGAAATACTCGTGCAGCACTTGGCGCGGGCTAAAGAAGAACGGCCAGTCGTGGCGCTGCGCAAAGCTGTAGCTGTACATGTGGTTTTGAATGTCAACGCGACATCCGGGATATTTGTTTTCGAGCCAAGTGCCACCGACATCTTCGTTCTTTTCAAGAATGGTGACGGGTACTCCTGCCTGGCGAAGTCGATGTGCGGCGGCGATACCCGACATGCCCGCACCGATGATGATGGCCGAGAATTCACGATCGGGAGCAATTGATGATTTATTCCATTGCGGCGCACGAAGTTGGTCACCATCGAGAGCTAACTCTTCAAGGAGCAATGGCACGTAACGTTCACTCACGGGCTCGCCAGCAACAAACTGCATGATCGTGTGCAATCGATCAAGTGAGGGTCGTGCGGGAATACCTTTTTGTTCATCACGGAATTTACGTAGACCACGCATCACAATGTCGCGCGCCAAGGTTTGTTGCTCTTCGGTGTAGCCACTTTGGGGTTCACGCAAAGTCAAAAGGTTTGGATACAACCGATCATCAAGTACTTCTAAGTCGTCAGTGATGTGTGCGACCGCGGTGAGCAACGCCAAAAGTTCTGCCTCGGGCAGATACTTCAGAATTTCAGCATCATCAATTGGTAAAGGCGAAACTTTTGATGTGATCCCCATGACCACACAGTATTCGCCCGACCACAATGTCTACGCAGGCAAGCCGGGGAATGGTGTGAAATTCGCCGATGGCGGCCCGAACACAAATAGACGAATAGATAAATGGTTAAAAAGCCCGCACAGGGCGCACGTAGTACGTGTTGGCCTTGCTGATGCCGACTTGATTGCCGCCGTCGAAATTCTGGATCCACGCGGTGTTGGCGGCGAGCTCAGAAGAACTCCAATAGTAGCCAGTCGAAAAACCACTTCGCAACGTCCCACCACTACATACGGTTCCAGCCCCTGCTGCCTGACCGGTGTTACGAGCATATTTACACACCTCGTTCAATTCATCTTTGGAAGGTAAAAACCAGTCTGACGCTGCCGCGGTTGTGTAACCGTCAGCAACACCCGCCGCATATGACGCCTTAGGAACTGTGCCAGCATCGTGGCGAGCGACAATCGCTGCAGTTGCCGCACGACCCGTGCCAATCGCTACATAGTTGAGTGCCTCACCAGACCTCGTCAAATACGCCTGTTGGCAGTCTGTACTTTCGAACAAACCACATTTCGGCGTTGTCGTTGACCACACCACACTAGTTGAAGCATCAGCAGGGGCGACTTCTAGATAATCAAAATCGTTGTATCTTCCTTCGGTATCAACATAGAAAACTGTTCCACCACCAGGGCCTTGCACACCAACAGCACACAAAGTAGTTCCACTTAATCCGCACACGGATCGAGCAGTGAACGAAGAACCTGCAGGACCTGTCGCACCAGCAGGACCCGAACTGGCAAGTTCGTAATAGCCCGCGATGTCAATCAATAGTTCTGTTGACCCAACCGTTGTGTATTCAGCTTCATACCACACTTGAATCTCACCAGCGTGAGCACCCGTCGTCGGAATCGTGATCGTGGCCCCATTAGGGAACGTGCCACCAGCAGTCACATTCAACGTCGACACCGTCGGTGCACCAGTCGCGTCACCAGGACGCAACGACACATATCCACCCGCTGTCGGATTCACAGCAGTCACGTTCAACACCACCGCAGTTGCTCCCGCAGGCACAACCACTGCATTAACAACACCACC
>CAMDER010000228.1 GCA_945896935.1 Bifidobacterium breve
AATCCAGCCAGTGATGCCCGGAAGAATTGGTGAACCAGTTTCCGAGGCAGTCCAGTCGACTCCAGCAAACTTGCTCGTTTCACCAGCAGCTGGTTCTTTAGCGAACTTCCAACACAGTTCATCTTGACCAGCAGCCAAAATATTCACGCAGAAAGAACCCGATTCGGCAATTGCTTGCCAACTCTTTGAGGCAGTGCCGGGCAAGAAACCAACTAACGGCGGATCAAGTGAGACCGATACAAACGAGCCAATCGTGATGCCGTGAGGAGTGCCCGCAGAATCAAGCCCAGTCACGACCGTTACTCCAGTCGGGAAGTGCCCAAGAACATTACGGAAGTGCCGCGCGTCGATCTGCGAATCGGTCATAACTGCACCCTAGATCGCACCGTTGAGATCGGCAGGTATCAGGTGGCGCACTCCGACTCGGCGACGTCGGCCACAAAGGGTCCGGTCTCGTCGTAGTCGGTGAAATATGCCTCGTCCTCTTCGGGAGTCGGAATCACATCAAGGTCACGCAAGCCATCGGCGATCTTTTCTGGTCCACCAACGCGCTTCATCCATTCGGCAAATGGTTCAGCGGCATTGCGCTCTTCAGCGAAACGACGAACCACGCGAGCCACACCTTCTGGTGCAGTACGAGCCGGCAGGCGCAATGCCTTTTGACCAAAGTGAATCTGCTCGTCACCGACATAACCACCAAGCAAGAGTTGGTATCCCGGCAATGATCGGCCATGAGCACGACGCTCGGCACCGAACAATCCAATGTCTGACGCATGGTGTTGGCCACAACTATTGGTGCAACCCGAAATGTTGATGCGCACACCGCCAACTTCGGCGAGGCCTTCTTCTTCGAGTCGTTCACCAATGGCTTTTGCCAAACCGCGTGATTGGGTCACTGCGATGTTGCACGTGTCGGCACCAGGGCAAGCAACAACGTCGCGGGCCAATTCGGCTCCCGGTCGCGCCATGCCAATTGCTTCTAAGCGATCAAACAATGTGCGCAGTTGTTCTTCTTGCAAACCACGGAATACGACGTTCTGACGGTTTGACAAACGAACATCGGCACCGAGCTCGCGCTGAATATCGGCAAGCGACTGGAACTGCGATGCGGTGATGTCGCCAAGTGCCGCATACGCAACAGCCGAAACCGTGCCTTTGCCAGCACCGCGAATCACGCTTGCTTGTTCCCAACGTGCGAACGGGTCAGACGAACGCAGAGTGACACTCACGCCTTGGCCGACTTCGGTCGCAACGATTCCTTCGGCCTTGCCTGCTGGTGCATCACCGGCTGCAATAACTTCGGGCGGAATTCCACCGGGCCACGTCGATGATGCAGGCAAGGTGTGACGAATCTTGATGACCCGACGACGAACTTCATCAATTCCCAGTTGATCAACAACCCACTTCAGACGGGCGCGCAACTTGTTGTCACGGTTACCCGTTTGTTCAAATAAGCGCAGCACCGATTCAATTGTTGGCAAAAGATCTTCACGGCTCGTGAAATCTTCAAGAGACTGAGCGGGGTGTGGATTGGCTCCAAGTCCACCAGCGATATACACACGGAATCCGACTTCGGTTGATCCATCTTCACGTTGACGCGTGGCGCCAACAACGCCGACGTCATTGAACATGGCCTGACCACAGTCGGTGCTGCAACCCGAGAAGTTGACCTTGAACTTACGCGGCAAACGCTGACCGAGCGGATTGCGCACGAAGTGACGATGAACTGCTTCGGCCCACGGAGTGACATCAAGCTTTTCGTACGGGCAAGCTCCCGCAAGGTGACACGCCATGACGTTACGAACGGTGTCTCCACATGCTTCACGCGAGGTCAGACCAACAGCAGCCAGACGACGCAATAAATCAGGAATACGAGCCAACTGCACAAAGTGGAACTGAATGTTTTGGCGCGTCGTGATGTGTCCCCAACCACGCGAGAACTCAGTTGCGAGTTCACCCATAAGTTCCATCTGCTCGGGCGTAATGGTTCCGGCGGGCAACTTAATGCGCACCATCTGATTGGTTCCGCCTTGGCGTTGACCGTAGACGCCATTGTTCAGACGCATCACGCGGAAGACGTCTTCGCCAATTTCACCCGAAAGGTATTGGCCAATAGCGATTTCGAAGCGCTCAATGTCGCGCATCTGCTCGGCGTCAAGATCACGGGGCTGAGGTGCTGGTGCAATTGTCATCATGGTTCCTATCTAGAGAATCGTCCGAATAGTTAGTCGCTAGTTAGCGACCGACGTCTTCGCCTACTTCACGTAACGCATCATTAATTGCGCCGCGTAAACGGCGCGCACTGTCGGCTGAGAGATGGGCAACAAGCCCAGTTCCTGGTCGACCTAAATCTTCAACTGTCAACACCACTCGTGGAGTTGCATCGTCATAGTCATCACAAATTGCGATTGCCCAAGACACTGGCAGCGCATCTTCGGCACCAGGCGGCAGTTCACTTTCGGTGATGGGCTGATCATCAATCGAGCGACGCATGACCAGCCTTTCGTGCCCATGCCGATGTTTTAGCTGTCGGCGAGAAGTCGAATGCCGCAACTTGACCAATCACGATCGTGCTCGGTGATTCAAGTGGTGCGTCAGCAAGTTCGCCAAGTGTGGTGCGAATCGTTGTCTGCTCGGGACGCGTGCCATAACGAATGGCCGCAACAGGCGTGTCACTCGCTAAACCACCCGACATCAAACGTGTCGCAATCTCGGCTCGTTCAGAGACTCCCATCAACACCACGATCGTTCCGCCAACTTGAGCAAGTGCTTCCCAATTGATCGAGGTTGCTCCACCCTTTTCACGATGACCTGTAACAACGGTGAATCCGACTGACACATTGCGATGAGTGACCGGAATACCAGCAGCCGCCGGAACACCAACGGCTGAACTAATGCCGGGCACGACATCAAAAGGAACTTCGGCATCGATGAGCGCTTGGGCTTCTTCTCCGCCACGACCAAATACATACGGGTCGCCGCCCTTCAGGCGAACGACATTGAGACCTTGCGACCCCAGGT
>CAMDER010000229.1 GCA_945896935.1 Bifidobacterium breve
GCTGTCATTGCCTTCTTTGCTTCTGAAGCTGCAAGTTTCGTGACTGGTGCAGTCGTTCCGGTCGACGGTGGCATTACTGCGAATACTGGACAGTTCACACCGCGTCCGTTAACTAACTGATCTACTAATAACTCATTGATCTACTAAATAGATATCCCTGCGAGAAAGAGAACACCATGGCCGAACATCCCGAGAATTACGAAGACGTCACGATCTACGGATTGGACGACGACGTTGAAAAAGACTTACTACTTGCCCAAAACGAGTGCACCTTTATTTGGTCAAACAAAGAGGGTTGGCCTGTTGGCGTCATCATGTCGTATGTATTTGTCAACGGCAGTTTCTGGTTAACAGCTTCGTCGCAACGTGCCCGAATCTCGGCAGTGCGGCGCGATCCACGCGTGTGCGTTGTTGTTACTTCAACTGGTTCAAAGATGGCTCGCAACAAGACCGTGACGTACAAAGGCGAGTGCGTGCTCCATGATGATCAGGTAACTAAAGATTGGTTCTATCCGGCACTGTCTGAGGCCATCATGGGAAGCGATGTTGTTCGGCGCGATACTTTCACTAAGTTCCTTGACTCGCCACGTCGGGTGATTCTTGAAGTCAAGCCCACACAACGAATCGGTTACGACGGTGGCAAGATGGGCAAAGCAACATCTGAGTGGATGGCCGCGAACGCCGATCCAAAGAAAGAGGATTGAACATGAGTGACAAATTTGAAAATGGGAAACTCGGACTTTCAGCAGACGAGGTTTTGACAACAACGCGTTCAGTGCGTAAGCGCCTTGACCTCACGCGCCCAGTTGAGCGAGAAGTGCTCATGGAGTGCATCGACATTGCGCACCAAGCACCGACAGGTTCAAACATGCAAGGTTGGCGTTGGTTGTTCATCGATGATCCGGTGAAGAAGAAGGCATTGGCCGATATGTATCGCGCCAACTACTACCCATATGTGAATGACCCCAACCGCCCCAAGCGTGATGCTCAAGGCGAGCGCATCGTTGATTCGTCAATGCACCTCGCCGGCATCTTGGAAGAAGTTCCGGTGCTCTTGATTCCATTGATCGCTGGTCGTCTAGATGCCGGTACACCAACATTTGGTCAGGCTTCGGCATGGGGATCACTTCTCCCGGCCGTGTGGAGTTTCATGCTCGCCTTGCGTGAGCGAGGACTTGGTTCAGCATGGACGACGTTGCACTTGCCAAATGAAAAGGAAGCCGCCGAATTACTAGGCATTCCATTCGATCAATACACCCAGGCTGGTTTGTTCCCAGTCGCGTACACAATTGGCACCGATTTCAAACTGGCCAAGCGGGTACCGGCCGAAAAGTTTGTGCGCTGGAATACCTGGAGCTAATTAACTGCTGGCCCAGGCACGGGCTTGGGCCGAAGCAGTCCAACTGATCGCATTTGAAATAACTTTGCGAAACTTAGGGTCGACATACGTGACTGGTCCGTCGCCGAATTGGATGTAGGCAAGAGGAGCGTTCTTTGCTTTCTTGACCCAAGCGACCAAATTGCTGCCGGCTGGATGCGTCCAGTTTTCGTTGCTATTGCGTTGTCCGCGAATCGCCAAATCGGCTGAAAAGAAGTTCGTTGGATTATCAGTTGCGAAAGTCGTACGCATGAGCGGGATGACTTCATCTTCAAACACGGGGCAGCAATACAACTCGTCGGTCAAGGTGAATGAACTGCCGAGTCCGTCGCAGATTGGGTGGTCGTGGTCGATGACTTCAATGGTGTGCTCAACATCGAAGACATAGCCAGAGTCGGGATAACTCATTCCACGCAAGGTCGCTGGTTGATAATGGAATCGCCCACCAACAAGATCGGCAAACCCTTCCCAGGTTGGCCAACTGGCGAGTGCATGATGCATAAACACCAAACCAGTTCCGGCGTCTTGCAGATCGTTCAGAACTTTGATGTGCCCGGCGGTCGGCGCAGGAAGATCAACTGGGGGATTACCTCCAGTGAATTTCAAACCGGGCATGTCGTAGAAAACGACGACGTCGTATCCAGTTGATGGTGTGTCGGCCGCAGTCCATGTGATGTTGTCAATTGAATCAAAGACAGCAAAGAATGCATCGGCCACAAACGGATGACCGCCCGTGACAACTTGAACCGAAATGGGGTTTTCAGCCACGACCGACGAAAGCCCATTCGCCCATGATCTTGTTCTCGTGATCTAAGCGAATGGCCAATATCTCGCGGCTGCGAAGATGAAGTGCGGTATGCGATGCCGCGAAAACTCGTTCCATTGAGACCGAGAAACACTCGCCCGCAAGTCCGTACGTTTTGCTGACATCATCAAGATGGAAACTGTCGGAGCGACCAGAGTTGTAAGCGCTGAGAGCGGCAGTGAGTTCGTCAGACTTGCCAAGAGTTGTTTCAACTTCGTTGGCAAAACCGATCATGAGATCAGTTTCTTCATGCATCCACGCAATTTCGTGGGCGGCCCGCTCGGCGACGTTGCGCAAAACATTTTCGAGCATCTGGATCGTGATCTTGACGGCGGGGTCGCTGACCGCGGCGTCAACTGCAGTGAGAAGTTCGTTGCGACAATCAAGAATGACTTGATCAGTAGTGGGTCGAGAAAACATCGCGTTCCCTTTCAGAGTGTTGGCGGGATGCAGCCCGCCAAGAAGTTGTTGTGTCCGACGGTGAGCGCATTTAATGTGTATGTGGTCATGATGCCCGAGTTCTGTCCACGAGCCATTGCGCCGGCCCCAGCAAGAACTTGTCCGTAGACAGTGATAGCGGCAAGTGATGAGAAGTACCCAAGTGTCGCCATGTTGATGGTGTCTTCGCCGAAGCCAGTCTGTTCGCGATAGCGAGCCAAGAAGGCTTCAGGGTCTGGCACGATGAGATTGGGACCAGAGGCCGACGAATAAATCATGTAATAACCAAGGTCTTCGCGAGGGTCTCCAATGTGAGTGAGTTCCCAGTCGATGACCTGATGCGAACCATCGGTGCCAACCATGATGTTGGCGGGCTGAAAGTCGCTGTGTACTAG
>CAMDER010000230.1 GCA_945896935.1 Bifidobacterium breve
GGAACCCACTCGGTGATTTCCATATGGTCGGTCAACTTGATTGGGCCCACCTTGGTGTCGCAATCAAATGCGGTGCCAACTCCGCGGGTCTGCGAATTGGTGAAACGAATGGCGACGGCATCGGCCATCCAATCGACATGACGTTCAACTGGCTCAACAATTTCCCACACTCGGGCAGGACTTGCGGCTAATTCGATCGACACGGTGATACGGCTCATGCCGACAGTGTTACCTAGATTTGGCGGCTGCGCCTACTCGGCGCAATTCGTCGGCGGCTTGTTCGGGCGGAACAATGTTGATCATGACGCCCGTACCGCGTTCGAAGCCAGCAACGGTGGTCAACTTGGGGAACAGGTGAATGTGCCAGTGGTACGCACCATTGTGGTGATGCGGTGCCGTGTGGAAGACTAAGTTGAACGCCACATCGTCGAACAAGTTGTTCAGGTGCACGAGCGAATCGCGGATGGCGCGACCGACTCCGGCGAGCTGTTCGTCGGTGGCATCGGGCAAATGCATGTCGTGATGACGCGGGATAATCAATATCTCGTACGGGCCGCCGCTCCACCATGGGCAAATTGCGACGGCATCTTCGGTGGCAAACAAGACTCGTTCGCTCGACACCAATTCGGCTTCGACGGTTGCGCACAAAATGCAACCACCTTCGAAACGAACAAAGGCTCGCTCTTCATCAAGAATCTCGCCTGGCACGAAAGGCAAACCGAGCAACTGACCATGTGGGTGGGCGAGTGATGCGCCGGCTTCGCGACCATGGTTCACGATGACTTGGGTATAACGAATGTTGTCTGATGCTGCGTGATCAAGCAGGCGCTTCTTGAGCGTGACCATCATGTCGGCGCACGTGGCATCGGAGAATTCGATGATGTTGCGAGTATGACTTGGGGTAAACACGAAGACTTCGTGGGTGCCACTGGCTTCGGCCATGACATGCACTGGTCCGAGGTTGCGTACGGCTAACGAATCTTCGCCGGCGAACGCGGGATACAAGTTGGGCAACACGCGCATGCGCCAGTCGTCTTCGTTGCCCGTTGAATCGATCGGAGGAAGTGAAATTTCTTCGCTGCCTGGACAGAACGGGCACGGACGACTTGGATCGGACTCGACTGTAGGTGTGCGAGTAGCGAAATCGGTGGGGCGCATGGCCCGCTCGGCGACGATGGTGACCCATCGACCCGTCAGAGGATTCAGACGTAGTTGACTCACGGTGCTTTCAGGATAGGAGATATTGGGTCGAAATGGCGTTCATAGTCAGGAATGAGTGTAAACCGAGACATGAGTCTCAGCATCGGATGTAAAGGGTTCTTGATTCATATTCACCCAACGGTGGCTCAGCTGTAATCCGACAGTTGCCGCCATGTCATCAAGTTCGTGGGGATACGAATATCGAATGCTCCAAGGGCGAAGACGAACTCCGCCAGCTTCGGTGAATTCAACGAATTGCCCATCGACATGCTGTGCATCGGGGTCGTGCGTATCAACCGACAACACAACACGATCGGCGTGCATTGAACGCACGCCGACAGTGCTGCCAGCGGGGCGTTGCGGATCGGGCACGATGGCCTCAACGACGAAGACCCCACCAGGTGCGAGACGGCTAGCCACATTGGCGAACAAAGTTTGCTGGCGGGCGAAAGTCTGCAGACTGAAGATGGTGTTGTAGGCGATAAAAATCCCGGCAAAAGGACCGGCTGGGATGTCATCAACCATGTCGCCTTTGATGGCTTCAATAGTGAGACCACGATCGGCAGCCTTTTGCTCGAGACGTTCGAGCATGAGAGCACTTGAATCAATTCCTGACACGGTTGCTCCGGCTTGTGCAAGTGCAAGCGCCAAGCGTCCCGTCCCGATCCCTAATTCGTGAAATGGTCCATTGCCTGCGAGTTGCTGGAGGGTGCGAACGGTGGCGTTGATATCGCTGACGTCTTCGTACCAATCGTCGTACACATCGGCGAATGAATCGCCATATGTTGAATCGTTGTAACCCTTCACACGTCCTCCTTCACCCACTGAACGGTACTCTGAAGGGGTGACTTCTCGCCTTGTCTATCTCGATCATGCGGCAACAACGCCCATGCGTCCCGAGGCGGTTGAGGCCATGTTGCCCTTTATGACTGAAGTCTTTGCCAATCCATCGGGATCGCACCGCTTCGCGCGTCAGGCTCGAAAGTCAATTGATGAGGCCCGCGATGTGATTGCCGACGCCATTGGTTGCAAGCCTGGCGAAATTGTTTTTACAGGTTGCGGAACCGAGAGTGATAACACGGCAATCACCGGAGTCATTCGCCGCACGCCAGGTGTGGCGGTGTGCTCGGCGACCGAACACCATGCCGTGTTGCATTGTGTCGAACATGCCAACGGTGTTGTCGTTGGTGTCAATCACATTGGCACAGTCGATCTTGAGGCGTTGCAGGCATCTCTCTCATCAGAAGTTGCGAGTGTTTCGGTGATGGCAGTAAATAACGAAACTGGAGCGATCACCGACATGGCTGCGGTTTCAAAGATTGTTCGCCGCTATGCACCGCGAGCGATGTTGCACACCGATGCGGTGCAAGCCGCATGTTGGATTGACTTGCGCACCATTTGGCCGCTTGTCGACACGATGGCATTGAGTGCTCACAAATTTGGCGGACCAAAAGGTGTCGGCATTTTGGTGGTACGCGAAGGTAAGTATTTTGAACCCATGGTTTTGGGCGGGGGACAAGAACGCGATCGTCGCAGCGGTACCCACAATGTGGGTGGCATTGTTTCGGCTGCCGAAGCATTACGTATCACCGATGTCGAGCGAAGCAACGAAGTGGCGCGCATTAGTGCATTGCGCGACAAGTTGTTTGCTGGCTTGTTGGCCATTGACGGGTCGCATCGCACGATTCCGGCCGATTCAAGCGTGCCAGGCATCGTGCATCTCTGTCTGCAGGGCATCGAAAGCGAATCGCTGTTGTACTTGCTTGACGAAGCCGATGTGTGCGCCTCGGCCGCCTCGGCCTGTGCCAGTGG